>DATAAP010000445.1:0-1634 GCA_036260035.1 Alphaproteobacteria bacterium
CCTGCTCTTCGGCGCTAGGAGACATTATCGAGCGCAGGGCGGTCGGCCGCCCTGTCAATGAGGCAGGGGCGGCGCCTGCGTCGCCGCCCTCTGCCGTGCACGAGGTGCTTACGCGTCCCAGATCTCGCGCGACATGGAGGCATACCAGCTCTCGGCATAGCGTGCCTCTGCATTGCGGAACGCGGCGTCCGCGTTTGCCGGGCTGACTCCCCCGGCATTCGGTGCCGCGACGATGCCTTGCGGCGTCAGCCGGTAGACGTCGGCAACGGAGATGCCGTAGTCGGGCGCTATCAGGCTGTAGCAGGTATTGACGAAGGTCGGCACTGCCATCTCGCGCCCGTTCAGCGCATTGACGATCGCCAATGCCGCGACCTTTCCCTGGCTGTTGGCGGCGAAGCCGGATTTCGGCATGGCGCCCGCGATCGACGCATCGCCGATGACATGCACGTTCTTGTGGACCGTCGATTCGAAAGTGATCGGGTCGACCGTGCACCAGCCGGTTTGGTTGGCGAGGCCGGAGTCGCGCGCGATCTGTCCCGCATACTGCGGCGGAATGACGTTGACGACAGCGCCCTTGTGCCGCTGGCCGAACTCGGAGACGACGGTCATTTCCGACGGAATCACGCGCACGACCTTGCCGTCCTTCGACAGCGGCACCCACTCGATCATGTCGCCATAGACGGCCTTCCAGCCGGCCGTGAACAGGCCTTGCTTGGAGAACTGGTCCTTCGCGTCGAGCACCAGGATCTTGGAGCGCGGCTTGGCCGTCTTCAGATAATGCGCGATCATCGCCGTCCGCTCGTACGGGCCGGGCGGGCAGCGGAACGGGTTCGCCGGCGGCGTCAGGATGACGAGGCCGCCATCCGGCATTGCCTCCAATTGGCGGCGCAGTAGCATGGTCTGCGGCCCGGCCTTCCAGGCATGCGGCATCAGCTCCGCCGCCGCCTCGTTGTAGCCCTCAAGCGCGTTCCAGCGGATGTCGATGCCGGGCGATACGACTAGCTTGTCGTAGGACAGCGTGCCGCCGCCCGCGAGCCTCACCGTCCTCGCGACAGGGTCGATCGCCGTCGCAGTGTCGTGCACGACGCGCACGCCGTGCTTGTCGCGGAGCGCCGAGTAGTTGTGCGCGATGTCGTTCATGGTCTTGAAGCCGGCCAGCACGTAGTTGCTGAACGGGCAGGTGTAGAAGGTCTGCGCCGGCTCGACCAACGTGACATCGATTGCCGGGTCGAGCGTGCGGACATACTTAGCGGCGGTCGCGCCGCCGAAGCCGCCGCCGATCACGACGGCACGGCCCTTACTCGAGGGCGTCGTTGCGCATGCGCCGATGCCAAGCGATGTCGCTGCAGCAGCAGCACCCGCGAGCTGGTTGAACCGGCGGCGCGAGATGGCGATCGATCTGCTCATGGCGGCCTCCTTAGTTCTTCCAGTTCGACGAAATCTCGCGCGCCACCGCGTCGATCTCCGTATCGGTATAGCCCTTGGCGATACGGCTCATCACCGTTGCCGGCTGCCTGCCATCGCGGAAGGCGCGCAGCGTTTCTGCGATCGACGCAGCGCTACGGCCATAGATTGACGGAATCGCGCCGGTGCTGTGGCCGCCGGACCCGTGGCAGCCGGCGCACGAGATCGAC
>DATAAP010000446.1:0-3818 GCA_036260035.1 Alphaproteobacteria bacterium
GCGCCTGCAGCGATGTGGTCGGGCGCAGCACGTCGGCGGGCCAGGCGACGAAGCGGTCGACCACCGGGCGGAGGCTTTCCAGCTCGCGCTGGCAGTCCAGGCACGAAGCGATATGGGCTTCCGCCGCGGCAACCTCGCTCGGCGCCAACGCCTGAGCGGCGTACGCGCACGTCACCTCGCTCTGCGCGCAGGGATTCCGTTGGACCGTGCTCATGGCTTCCCCGCCTCCGCGGCCAGCGCGTGCCGCAGCTTGTGCAGCCCTGAACGGATGCGTGTCTTGATGGTGCCGAGCGGCTGGTTCAGCCGCGCCGCGGCTTCGGCATGGGTAAGCCCGGCGAAGAACGTCGTCTCGATCGCCTGGCGCTCGTCCGGGGTGAGCGATGCCAACGCCACGCGCAGCGCCTCGCCCTGCTGGCGCAGCTCGAGCACGTCGCATGGATCGGCAGCCGGCTCGGGCTGCGGCTGCACATCGCCGCCGTCGCTGCGTTTCTTTCGGCCCTCGAAGCGCAGGCGGTCGATCGCCCGCGAGCGCGCCTGGTTCATGATCCAGCCGAGCACCGTGCCGTTCGCGGCGTCGTAACGCGACGCGCGGCGCCAGACGTCATGGAAGACGTCGATCGTGAGCTCTTCGGCGGTCTCCCGGTTGGCCGTGATCCGCATGACCAACGTGAAAACAGGGCGATGGGCCCTATCGTAGAGCGCGTGCAACGCGAGCTGGTCGCCCGCGGCAATCGATTGGACGAGCGTCGCCCATTCCTGCTCCAGCACCGGAGGTTCGGATTTGGCATACAGCACGTCGCCCAGTGTTGGCGGCGACTTTTGTGTACGCTCCTTGGACATGCCCGACAGATACGCCATCGGCCAAGATTTTGCAAAATCGCCCGCCGGTTGATCAAGACTGGCGTTGCAAGAGACGCCCTTTTCCCTCACCTGAAGCCGCCGGCGCGTCGCGGCTTTAACACCGACGCCGGCCCCATCGGCCGCGGTCGCGTACGGCCGCCGCTCCCATGGACCTGCCGTAGAGCGCCAGAGACGTCGATCAGGCGAACAGGGCCGCGAGGCGGCTCACGCGTTTGGCAATAACAACCGCCCTCCTTCCAAGCGCAACGATCCGGTCTTTCAGCTCCGCCTGCGAAATATTGGCCGCCGACGCCGCCTTCACCGTCGATATCAGCTTCGAATAGATCTCGGCGTCGGTGATGGTGGGCTTGATGCCGAGATCTTCGGCGGAGCTGGCAAGCAGCTCCTGCAGCTCCTTCTTGTACTTACCGCGGAAGGCGGCATCGGCGCGCTCGAGCGACTTCTCGAGCTCGGCCTCAAAATCATCCTCCGCCATGGCGGCCTCCCTGCTTTGCTATCGAAAGAGCGCCCTGAGCCGATCGGCGATGCGCTGGATCTCGGCGGCTCCTTGTGCGGTTTGTGCGTCGACCCGCTCGCCCTCCGCGGTCAGCTCGGAAACCTTGTCCGAGAAGGCGACCACCTCCGCCAGCGTCCGGTCGCGCAGATCCTTCAGCTGCAGCTGCGAAAGCACCTGGTTCTGCACGTCGGTGACCTTGACGACCGAGGCGAGGTGGCCGGTGACCGCCGCGTTGGCGAGGATGACCTGCTGGTAGGACGCGTCGATCTGCGCCAGAGCCTCTTCCTTGCGCCTCTGCACCGGCGTGACCAGCTCCTTGCGGAAAGCCTCGACCCGGTTGATGACGCCATTGGCGTAGGTGCCCATGAAACGGACCGCGTCAGGCGTGGCGCCGGGCTCGAGCGAGCGCGCCAGGCGGGCGCGGAAATCCAATTGCGGGTCGTTGATCGTCGATTGGATGATGAACGGCCGATACTTCGTGTCGACGAACGTGTTCACGTCCTGGATCGACCGGTCGAAATAGCGGCTCGCAAGCTCGCGGTGCGCGCGATGCAGCTCGAGCAGATCGCGGCCGATCGTGCTCGACAGCTCGACGCTCTGCTGCGGGGTCTGTGCGCAACCAAGGATCGCTATGCAGGCGATGACGACGGCGCAGCCTCGCTTCCAAGCCTGTCGCATAGCGTGTCCCCCTCGACGAACGTCATCCTAACAGGCCCTCGCTGCAATGCAACCGCAGCTGACCAGCGCTCTCGGGCGGACATCGCACCTGCGTGCTTGATGCGCGCCGCATCGAAGCGAGATTGGCCATAGCTCCTCGCTCCGTTGCTGGGCCTGTCGCGCTGTCAAAGTCGCAACGGTGCGGTCGAGCTGAGGCGGTTACGCGCAGTCATTTTCCTGGCTCCCGGCGATCGGGCCGGTGTCATCGCGTTCCCGAAGACCGATGTCCGGACTGGGTCAGAGTCCCTCATTCCTGAAGCTCGTCATGCGTCGGCTTCTGCGCGACGAGCGGACTCGTCGCGCAGTATCCAATGCTGGCCGCGATGTGCGCGCCCTACTGGAACATGCCCTTCGGCGTCTCGCCTTTCAGGAAGGGCTCGATGAAGGCGGAGAGCAGGTCTGCCTGGCCTATGATGGCCGTGTGCGACGTCGCCGGCAGGACCGCGAGGCGCGACGCCGGCAGCGGCTTGCCCATGTCGCCCATGACGCCGCCGCCGAGCAGCCGGAACATCGCAACCGAATGTTCGAGCGTCGTGACGTCGGCATCGCCGGTAATGATCAGCACCGGCGTCTTCAGCGCCTTGACATCCTCGTCCCACGCCATCGGCTCGTGCTCGAGCGCGATCAGCTTCTCGACCAGCGCGCGGAAGCCGTCGGGATTGGCGGCGAGCTTGCGGTAGTCCTCGGCGAAGGGCATGCCGAGGAACATCTCCACATTCATCTGCGGGATGAAGGCCTTGAAGTCCGGGTGCCAGCCCTCGGCATTGTAGGAGACGGAGGCCGCGACAAGCTTGTTCACCTTCTCCGGGTGGCGGATGGCGAGCTGCAGCCCGGCGACGGCACCCATCGAATAGCCGAACACGTCGGCTTTCCGCAGGCCCACCGCGTCCATGAAGGCGGCGACGTCGTCCGCCAGGTTGGGGTAGGTGATGGGCCGGTCGATGTCGGTGGTGCGGCCGTGGCCCTGGAGTTCGAGCGCATAGACTTTGCGGGTCTGGGCGAGCTTCGGGATGATCGCGCCCATGGACGGGATGTTCATATAGGCGCCGTGCAGCACAATCAGCGGATCGCCCTCGCCGGAAACCTCGTAGTACATCTGCATGCCGTTCACGGGGACGCGGCCGGACACCGGTTGAGCCTCGGCAACGGCGGCGCCGGCGAGAAGCAGGGCCGCGGCGATGGTGGCGATGCGGAACATGGGATTCTCCTTCCGTCTCGTGCGTTTGGCTGCATCTGACGATAAGACGAACGGCCCTCCCGCCATCCGACATGGTCGGGCCAAAATTTTGACGGCGCCCTCCCGGGCGCGACGCCGTGGCGATCTCGGCAGAAGAAGAGTCTTAGGCGCGACCGGCGACCAGCGTCCGATACGTGCCGCTCGGGCGCGTGGCGGGGCCGCTTCAGCGGCGCAGGACCCCCGACGGACTATAGCACGCTGTCGGCTGCAGGCCGGGATCAGCGAACCAGGACGTGGTAGCCCAAGCCCAACGGCGACGTCGCCCTGTCGAACAAGTGCCAGTCCGCGCGCGCCAGCGCAGCGCGCTTGTCCCAGGACGAGATCAAGAAGCCATTCTCGACGTCGAGGAGGCGCGCGCTCAACAGCACGTATTCCGGCGTTGTCGCATAGGTGCCGGAAAGCACGGCGGTCGCTCGCACGCGCCGCGCGACGTCGCGCACGTCATCGGAGAGGGCATAAGGACCGCCCTGTCGGACCGCGATCGCTTCGCGCAAGCGCACCTCCACG
>DATAAP010000447.1:0-6589 GCA_036260035.1 Alphaproteobacteria bacterium
GCGCCTGCAGCGATGTGGTCGGGCGCAGCACGTCGGCGGGCCAGGCGACGAAGCGGTCGACCACCGGGCGGAGGCTTTCCAGCTCGCGCTGGCAGTCCAGGCACGAAGCGATATGGGCTTCCGCCGCGGCAACCTCGCTCGCAGGCAGGACCTGCAGGGCATAGGCGCACGCCAGCTCGGCCCTTTCGCAACGGTTCGGGCTCATTGGCTTGTGGCGGAATCCCCGCCTGGACCGGACGTCCGAGTGGCGGCGAGTAGGACTAGCGACTGGCGATGGGCCTCCACAATGTCCACGACCTGGAGGAGCAGAGGGTCGGGCACGCGAAAGCGACCGGCCATGAGCTTACCCAGCAACGACTGGGCAATTCCAAGGCGCACGGCTAACTGCTTCTCGCCGCCCATAATTTCGGCGGCAGCCTGCAGCAATTTCACCGCGGTCGCGTTGATCGGGCGCCCGACGCCGGGGGAATGCGACGTTTGCATACTCCTAAGACGTCAAACGCGAGCTTTTGGATTGGTCCGGCGGTGTCGGAGTGCAACGAGCGCCCTCAGGGCCGGCGGCGTTCTCGATCTGGCGGGTGGCCGACGTACTAATCCTGCTGTCAGGCGGCTGCGCCCCGGCGCTGCGCGCACAGGCTTCGCCGCGACGGCGGCCTGAACCGATGAGGGTGAAAACGAATGTGAGCCATCTCATAGCCCGTTGATCGGTGCTGGTCGACGATGCAAGGCCACAGGAGGATCGCGACGTGGCAACCGAGGTGAAGACGAGGTCTTCCGGCCAGCGTGCAGGCATCCTCCGCCTTCGTCGGTCCTGATGGATGGAACCGATGCAATTCTCGAGGAGGCTCTGATGACGAAGAAGTTCGCATTTATCGCGCTCTCGCTCGGCCTCGCGGCGGCCCTGCTCGGGGCCATGCCTTCGCTCCTTCTGCCAAAAAAGTCGATGGCAGCGGCAAGCCAGCGCATTGACGTGTCTGAGATAGGGCGGAGTGCTTCCAAGGCCATGATGTCCTTTGATGACATGCACCAGAGGCACATCGGCGTCCTCGACGTCCTCAAGGCGCAATGATTGCTCTTGCTACCCTGCGGGATGTGCTCACCGCGCCAACCGGCGTCGTCCTCGACGGCCAACTCGGTGCTGTTCTCGGGCGGTAGAACGGTACGATCCCGTCGTTGGCGACTGTAGTTACGCCAGTTCGGCCGTTTCGTCGGCAAGCGCTCGCGGCCTTGCGACTACTGCGGATAATACACGGAAGGCGCGAGTCAGCTCCGCCAGGCCCCGCTGATAATGCGCCTTGCGAGCGTGCGAGGGATGCTCGCGTTCAACGCTGCCATGAGGGGGCCGAACCATGAGCAACTGGCGTCTGGGCGCCGCGGCTTTGACCGCGAGCATGACGTTGTCGCAAGCGCCCGCGGCGTACGCGGATACGCGTGTTGGTGTGACGAGCGCGGTGAACCCGTCCGCGGCGGGCACGCCGCCGGGGGCCGACACGCGTCAGCTGACGGTGGGCAGCGACATCATCTTCCGCGAGCGCTTGATCACGACGACGGACGGGCAGGCGCAGATCCTGTTCCTCGACCAGTCCTCGCTGTTGATCGGGCCGAACTCGACGGTGGTGATCGACGAGTTCGTGTACGACCCGGCGACGAACAAAGGGAACATCGCGGCGACGCTGACGCAGGGCTCGTTCCGCTATATCGGCGGCAAGCTGTCCAAGCAGGGTGCAGCGACGCTGAAGACCCCGGTGGCGACATTGGGAATCCGAGGCAGCGATGTCACGGTCGGCTACGATGCGGCGAGCCGATCGATGAACGTGGTGACGACGCACGGCTTGGCGAGCCTCACGGCGGGTAACGACGTTATCAACCTGCGCGGCGGGTTCGGTCTGACTGTCTCCGGAAACGACAGCAAGGCCGGAGCGCCGATCGCGCTGACCGCGGCGCAGATCGCCGCGGCCAACAAGCAGTTCGAAGGCCTGCCTGGCAAGACCGCGGGTGCCGGCAAGCCGCCCACCGACGGCGACGTCGCCAGTTCAGGACTGTCCGATACGGTGGAAGCAAAAGGCCTCGCGAGTATAGAACCTGCCGCCGGTGGCGCCGGAGACGGACCGTCGTTCCTGGTTCCATTCGCGCCGGGGAACAACGACAATCCGCCGGTGCCGCTGCCGACATCCAACTCGAGCTCGCCTCCTCCTCCGCCGCCACCGCCGCCGCCGCAGCCGGATCGCGTGCTGAATGGCTACGCAGGCGGACTGGCGTCTGGGCCCGGATCGTCGGCGGTCCGATATGCCGTTAGGAACAGCTCTCCGGGTGGCGTGGAGCTGCAGTTGCGTACGGGGAGTGATGGCGTCCGGCGTGCGTTCGTAGAGTTCCAGTACAGCGGGGTCGGTCCGCAAGGTCCGACCGACGTCGTCGCGAAGTTCGCCAGCGCGGAGAATGTCGTCGACGCTTTCACCTTCGAGGCGCTGAACGCGGGGCCAGGCAAGTTCAACGGCAACGATGCAGCGACGATCGGCGCCGTCGTGTCGGCCCCGGGCACGACGTTGTGCAGCTGCGAGTTCCTCACTTGGGGCGCCTGGGCACTAACGCTGCAGACGGCGAGCGGCCCGCACAACGCCACGGGCTTCTGGGCCGGCGGCGAGTTGCCGCAGGTCACGGACCCGTCGCCGACTGGGAAGGCTACGTTCTCGGGCCTGGCGGTCGGCACAGTTTATAATCCGTCCAGTTCGACCCCGCTCTATGCCACCACCGGCCAGTTCACCAACAAATACGATTTCAGCCAGCGCAGCGGCCGGGTGAAGATTTCCGATTTCGATGGCAGGACATTCAAGGGCGGGGTCAGCGCGACCAACAGCGACTGGAGGCACTACAGCGGGACGCTCTCCGGCTACGGCGGCTTCACTGGCACCGTGAACGGCTCCTTCTACGGCAATCGCAACGCCGCCGGGCAGCTCCAGGTGCCGAAGAACACGGCCGGCAACTTCGCCGTGAGCAACGGCAGCTACTCGGCCAGCGGCGTTTTCCTCGGCTCGCGCTAGAGGAATCGCGTCGTCCGTCGCCCCAAAGAGAGCCCATGCAGGCCTCGGGCCGACCTGCTAGACAAAGGGCATGGATCATCACGCCCTTATCCGGATCGGCACGCGCGGGTCGCCGCTAGCCCTGATTCAGGCGCAGGAAGTACGACGGCGCCTGATCGAGGCGTGGCCCGAGCTGGCCGCGCCGGACGCCATTGCGATCGTGCCCATCAAGACGACCGGCGACCGCATCCAGGACCGCACCTTGGCCGAGGCCGGAGGCAAGGGCCTGTTCACCAAGGAGATCGAAGAAGCGTTGCAGTCGGGAACCGTCGATCTGGCGGTGCATTCGATGAAGGACATGCCGACCTGGCTGCCCGACGGCTTGACGATCCCCTGCCTACTGCCGCGCGAAGACCCGCGCGATGCGCTGATTGCCGGCAGCGCGAAGGCGCTGGCCGACCTACCGTCTGGTTCGGTCATCGGGACATCCTCGCTGCGCCGGCAGGCGCAGATTCTGGCGAACCGTCCCGATCTGCGCGTCGTCAGCCTGCGCGGCAATGTTGAAACGCGCTTGCGCAAAATCGCTGCCGGTGAGGCCGACGCCACACTTCTTGCCTTCGCCGGACTGAGGCGACTCGGCATGGCCGACCGTGCCAGCGCCATTCTCGCGCCCGAGGAAATGCTGCCGGCCGTCGCGCAGGGTGCGATCGGAGTCGAATGCCGCAAAGCTGACACCCGCGCGCTGGAGCTGCTTGCGAAGCTGCACGATCGTCCGACCGGCATCGCCGTGGCCGCGGAGCGCGCCTTGCTGGCGCGACTCGACGGCTCGTGTCGCACGCCGATCGCGGCGCTGGCGGTGCTGGAGAGCGATTCTGTCCGCCTTGATGCCATGATCGCAACGCCGGATGGAAGGCGCCTGCTCCGCACGCAGCGCAGCGGCTCGCAAAGCGATGCGGCGGCACTCGGCGACGATGCCGGGCAGGAGCTCCGCAGCGCCGGCGGGCCTGCTTTCTTCGCGGCCGCCTGATCATGCGCATACTGGTCACGCGTCCGCGCGAGGATTCGGAGCGGCTGGCGCAGCTCCTCGAGGCCAAGGGCCATCAGGTCCTGATCGAGCCGCTCTTCACCATCGAGCCCGTGCTCGATACGCCGCTCGATCTTGAGATCGTCCAGGCGCTGCTGATGACCAGCGCCAATGGCGTGCGTGCCTTTGCGTTCAGATCGCCGCGCCGCGACCTGCGCGTGTTCGCCGTCGGCGACGCAACGGCCGAGGCGGCGCGTGCGTTCGGCTTCGCCGATGTCGAGAGCGCCGGCGGCGACGTCGGCGACCTCGCGCGCCTTGTGCGCGAGCGCGCGCGGCCCGAAGACGGCGCGCTGCTGCATACGGCAGGAAGCGCCACCGCCGGCGATCTCGCGGGCGACCTGCAGGCTGCTGGCTTCGAGGTCCGCCGCGCCGTGCTCTATCGCTCCGAAGCGGCGTCGGCGCTGTCGGCGGAGTTGTGCACGGCTCTGCGCGAGGGGCGGATCGATCTCGCTCTCTTTTTCTCTCCCCGGACGGCGCGGACGTTTGTTAGCTTGGCAAAAGCCGCCGGAGTCGACCGTGCGTGCAAGGATGTGGCGCTGATCGGTCTCAGCGCTGCCGTCGTCGATGCCGCAAGCGAAATCGCTTGGGCGGTTCGCGAGGCGGCTGGAGCCCCCACCGAGGCGGCGCTGCTTGCCACCGTCGACCGCGTGGCGGCGATGCACGAGGAGCATGAACAGGCCAGGATGAGCGCCGCGCCGGAGCCCGAATTGCAGCCTGCCCCGATGCAGACCGTCGAGTCTGCGGCGCCAGCGGCGCCGGATCGGCGCGGCGCGGCGCTGGCCATCCTCGCGCTCGCGCTCTCCGTCGCGGCACTCGGCTGGATGGCGTGGGAAGAGTTCGCGCCGCGGCAGGACGCGAGCGCGCCGCGTCTGGCCGCGCTCGAGCAGCGGAATGCCGCCATCGAGCGCGACGTCGCCGCGCGACTTGCCGCCGTTGATCAGCTGCGGACGGATGCGGAGCGCCGTGCCGCCGCGCTGAACGAACGCCTGGGCACGCTCGAGTCGCGGCTTGCTGCGCTGTCCGACGCCGCGAAGGGCGTGGAGTCGCGCATAGCCCGGCTGGAACAGGAGCAGCAAACCGACACCGATCCAGCGCGGCTGGCGATGCTGACGGCAGAGAGCCGTCGCCTCGCTCAGGAGCTCGCGCGGTTGCAGGAAGCCTTCGGAACGCTGGATGCAACCCTCGGAGAGCGCAGCGAGCAGCGGCGCGGCGACAGCCTGGTCCTCGCGCTCGGCCAATTGCGCGAGCTCATGGGACGCGGCGCACCTTACGCAAGCGCGTTGGCCGCGGCACGGTCGCTCGCATCGGAGGATCAGACCGTCCTTCAGCAGCTCGCCTCGATAGAGACCGGCGCCGAGCGCGGCGTTCCGACGCGCGCTGCGCTGCGCGAGCGGTTCGACAAGGCGGCGACGGAAGCCGTTCGCGCCGATCGCGTCGCCGGCGCGGGAGGATGGTGGCGGCCCATCGCCGAGCGCCTGTCTTCGCTGGTCACCTGGCGTCGCGTCGATGCGGTGCAGGGCGACGATGTCGAGGCGATCCTTGCGCGCGCCGAGCAGCGTCTTTCGGCCGACGACCTCGCCGGCGCGATCGTCGAGGTCGAGAAGCTGCAGCAGCCCGGCGCCGCCGCGATGCAAGGCTGGCTTGCTGATGCGCGGGCGCGCGCGGCTGCCGATGCCGCGATGGCGCGACTGACGGCGCATGTCTTGCGGCCGGGGGCAAGCGCGCAGTGATCCGCGCGGTCATCCTGCTGCTGTTCCTAGCGGGCTTCATGCTGGTCGCCGCCTGGTTCGCCGACCGGCCGGGCCAGGTCGCGATCGAGTGGGAAGGGCTGAGGCTCAGCACATCGGTGCCGGTCCTGCTTGCCGTGGTGGCGCTGCTCGCCGCGCTCGCTGCATTGCTATACCGGTTCTGGCGCGCCATCATCGGCGCGCCGCGCGCTTTTGGACGATGGCGCCGCGAACGCCGCCGCCGCCAAGGCTATGTCGCCCTGACCCAGGGCATGGTCGCGGTCGCTGCCGGCGATCCGGACGAAGCGCGCCGGCAGGCGCGCCGCGCCGATGTGCTGCTGAACGAGCCGCCGCTGACGATGCTGCTCTCCGCCCAGGCAGCACAGCTCAATGGCGACGAGAATGCTGCGGGCCGCTACTTCGCCCAGATGTTGGAGCGCCGCGAGACCGAGTTCCTTGGGCTGCGCGGGCTGCTGATCCAGGCGATGCGCAAGGGCGACCATGAGCGGGCGATCGCGCTGGCGCGCCGCGCGCGCGCCCTGCGCCCACGCACGCCATGGCTGCTGACGACGCTGTTCGAGCTCGAGACGCGCGTCGGCGACTGGCGCGCCGCGGCCGACACGCTCGGGCAGGCGCAGCGGACGAAAGCGATCCCGGCGCCGCAGGCGCAGCGGCATGAGGCAGCGGTGCTGATCGAGCTGTCGCGGGCCGCGGCCGCGAACGGCCGCGCGCGCGACGCGCTGCGCGCCGCGGAGCAGGCG
>DATAAP010000448.1:0-11478 GCA_036260035.1 Alphaproteobacteria bacterium
GTCCCCGCGATGACGGCGGCCATGTCGAGCGACAGCACCCGGTGATCGCGCAACACGTCCGGGCAGAGCCCGTTCGCGATCAGGAGCGCCAAGCCTTCGACGATGGCGGTCTTGCCGACGCCCGGCTCGCCGATCAGCACCGGATTGTTCTTTGTACGCCGCGACAGGACCTGAATGGTACGACGGATCTCCTCGTCTCGGCCGATCACCGGGTCGAGCTTGCCTTCGCGTGCCGCTGCGGTCAGGTCGCGCGCGTATTTCTTGAGCGCGTCATAGCCTTCTTCGGCGCTGGCGCTGTCAGCCTTGCGGCCCTTGCGGATCGACTCGATCGCAGCGTTGAGATTCTCAGGCGTGATCCGCGCCTCGCCGAGGATGCGCGCCGTCGCCGCCCCCTTCGCGAGTGCAAGCGCCAGCAGCAGCCGCTCGGCCGTGACGAAGCTGTCGCCGGCTTTGGTTGCGATCTGCTCGGCGGTCTCGAACAGGCGCGCCGTTTCGGGCGCCAGGAAAAGCTGCCCCGCGCCGCTGCCTTCGATCTTCGGCAACTTCGCGAGTTCGCTGTCGACGCGCTGCAAAGCCAACTCGGGATCGCCGCCCGCGCGCCGCATCAGGTTGGCGGCGAGGCCTTCCTTGTCGTCGAGCAGGACCTTAAGCAGATGTTCCGGCGTGAGGCGCTGATGGCTGGAGCGCTGGGCGAGGCTCTGGGCGGCCTGGATGAAGCCGCGTGACCTCTCGGTGTACTTCTCGAAATCCATGGCAAATCAACCCCTTTAGACGTCCCCCATACGGGCAGACAGGACTTGAGGACCCTGACGGCGTCCTGCCCAGGTATATGAGAAGCGCGCAGGTTGCGCGCAAGATCGGGGCGAAAGGGTGCGGCGAAATTTTGCCGCGCGCACGCCGGCGCGAGAGGCGCCGGCGTGGCTCAGAAAAGGGTGGCGAATCGGCCGCCGCGAGCGGCGCGCGCCTCAGGTCGGCTGGCGGTCGGGACCTTGCGTGGGGCCGCCCTGCCCCGCATTGGGGGCATGCGCCTGCTGCGGCTGCTGGTGCGGATGCCCGCCCGCGGGCTGACCGTAGCTGCCGTTCTGATGCTGGCCTTCATAAGGCTGGCCTTGGCGCGGATCATGGCCTTGCGGTTGATGCTGCTGCCCGTAGCCGTGCCCCTGGCCATGCATCTGTTGATGCTGCTGATGGCGCTGGTGCTCGCCGTTGGCGCTAATCACCCGATAATAGTGCTCGGCGTGCTGATAGAAGTTTTCGGCGGCGATCCGGTCGCCAGCAGCGCTCGCATCGCGCGCTAGCGCGAGATATTTCTCGAGCACCTGATATGCGTTGCCGCGGATGCGAACATCGGGCCCGCTGCTGTCGAAGGTCTGCGAGCGCTGCGGCATATGCGGTTTACGGCCGTTATTACGGCCACGTTGACGCTTCATGTTTGGACCGGGTCTCATGACACCTAGTGGTTATTGCCGAAGGTAACGGCGGGCTCTTCAGCTTGCGCGCCGGGCGTCGCCCCTGCATTGAGGGACGCGCATGTTCTTGTGGATCGGCCGGCGGGAGCCCCCTCCCCCCTGCTCCGCTTCAGCGGAAAGCGTCGGCAGCCTAGTCCCGTGCCGGGCCTATTCCAAGATAAATCTTACATCGCGGCCGGTTAACGCTTCACGATGACGCAACGCTCCCGGCCAGCCAAATCCAAAGCGCGGCCATGGATCCGCAAACCGGCTGCGGCGCAGATCGCGCCGACATCCTCGGCTTGGCCGATCCCAAGCTCGAGAACGGCGAAACCGTTGGGCGCAAGCCGCCGCGCGAGTCGCGGCCCGAGAGCGCGGTAAGCATCGAGCCCATCGACGCCGCCGTCCAGCGCATCACGCGGCTCGAACACACGCACTTCCGGATCGAGCCGCGCAAGCTCGACAGTCGTGATGTAGGGCGGGTTGCTGACGATCAGATCGAACTCCCCGTCGATCGAGTCATCCCAGTGGCCGACGCTGATCGCCGCGCGATTCGCAAGCCCATGCGCCGCGACATTCCGGGCGGCGATCGCCGCCGCGGCAGGACTGCGGTCTATGCCGACGCCGCTCGCCGCCGGGAATTCGGATAGCAGCGCCACCAGCAGACAGCCGGTCCCGGTGCCCAGATCGAGGATGCGCGGCGCAGCGCTCCGATCGGCATAGAGCTTCAGCGCGGCCTCGACGATCGTCTCGGTGTCGGGACGCGGCGTAAGCGTATCGCGCGTGGTCAGGAAGTCGAGACTCCAGAACTCGCGATGCCCCAAGATCTGCGCCACTGGCTCGCGCCGCGCGCGGCGTTCGAGGAGCGCCGCGAATGCGTCGGCCTCGGAGCGCGACAGGGCGTGGTCCGGGCGCGCGACGATCTGCTCGACCGTCCGGCCGCTGGCTGCCCCCAGCAGCAGCCGCGCATCGAGCCGCGCAGTCTCCACCCCGGCGCCGGCCAGGCGCGCGATGGCCTCCTCGAGTGCGGCGCGGATCGTCATGGCAGGCGCGATCGTCATCGGGCTTAGGCGGGCAGCTCAGCCAGCCGCTCCGCCATGTCTTCGGCAATCAGCGCATCGATGACCTCGTCCAGCGCCTCGCCCGAGATCACCTTGTCGATCTTGTAGAGCGTCAGGTTGATGCGGTGGTCGGTGACGCGGCTCTGCGGGAAATTGTAGGTGCGGATGCGCTCCGAGCGGTCGCCGCTGCCGACCTGGCTCTTGCGGTTTTTCGCGCGCTCCGCTTCCGCGCGCGCGCGCTCCGCCTCATAGAGCCGCGCCCGCAGGATCTTGAGCGCCTTCGCCTTGTTCTTGTGCTGCGACTTCTCGTCCTGCTGCTGGACGACGATGCCGGTCGGCAGATGCGTGATGCGGACGGCGCTATCGGTCGTGTTGACCGACTGCCCGCCGGGTCCGCTGGAGCGGAACACGTCGATGCGCAGGTCCTTGTCCTCGATCTTAACGTCGACGTCCTCGGCCTCCGGCAGCACGGCGACTGTGGCCGCCGAGGTGTGGATTCGCCCGCTCGCCTCGGTCGCCGGCACGCGCTGCACGCGGTGCACGCCGGATTCGAATTTCAGGCGTGCGAACACGCCGCGGCCCGAAATGTTCGCGATCGCCTCCTTGTAGCCGCCGATACCCGTCTCCGTCAGCTCCATGATCTCGAACTTCCAGCCGTGCAGCGTCGCATAGCGCTGGTACATGCGGAACAGCTCAGCCGCGAACAGAGCGGCCTCGTCGCCGCCGGTGCCCGCGCGCACTTCCAGGATCGCGTTCTTCTCGTCAGCAGCGTCCTTGGGCAGCAGCATGATCTGTAGCTGCTTCTCCAGCTCCGGCAGGCGCTCCTTGAGGGCGAAGTATTCCGACTCGGCGAGTGCTCGCATCTCCGCATCGTCGCCGTCGCTCATCATCGTCTTGAGCTCATCGAGCTCCGTGCGCAGCTTGCGCAAGGTCGTGATCGCCCCGACTACCGGCTCCAGCTCGGCATACTCCTTCGACAGCTTGGCGAACTGCCGCGCATCGAGATCGGCCGCCGTCATCGCGTGGCGCAGCTCTTCATGGCGTGCCACGACGCGTTCGAGTTTGTGATCGAGACCGTTCAAGGCTTCTTCTCCTCATCGCGCGGCGTTTCATCGAGGCGGAATAACGCCGCGACAAGCCGCGCCGCGGCTTCGCTGTCGGCAATGCCCGCCTGTTCGCCAGAGGCGATCCGGCGCAGCACTTCCGATGGATCGTGCAGCAGGCGGTTAACCAGCAGCTCCGTGGCCCGAGCCGCATCGCCATTGGCTTGGCGCAACACCTGGACCCGGACCGCTTCGAAATGGCGCCGCAGCGCCACCACGGCCGGAACCGCGTCGCGCTCGGCGCGCGCCCGACCGAAGGCGGCAAGCTCCTCATCGACGATTGCCCACGCATCCGCAGCCGCAGCACCGCGCGAGGCGCGTCCGGTGATCGTGACGTGCTCGAGGTCGTCGAGATCATAGCGGAACACGCCGTCGAGCGGCTCGACCGCTGGTTCGACATCCGCCGGCACGCCCAGATCGACGATGAAGACCGGCCGGCGACGCCGTCGCACCATCACGCGCTCCATCTCCGGCGCCGTGATGATGTGCGCGCCGCTGCCAAGCGCGGTGACGACGATATCGGCATCCACAAGCCGCGTTTCCAGCCCGTCGAACGAAAAGACATGTGAGGCGAGCCGCCGCGCCGTCTCCTCTGCGCGCAGCTTGTGAGGACCGGTCACGGCAAGGCTGCGAAGCCCTGCAGATTTGAGCTGCTCCACCAGCAGCTCGCCAAGCTCCCCAGCGCCGACCAGCAGTCCGCTGCAACGTGCGATGTCGCCGTGCACGTCGCGCGCGAGCTGGATCGCTGCCGAGGCAAGCGTGACGGGACGCTGCCCGATAGCGGTTTCGTTGCGCGTGCGCTTCGCGGCTCCGTAGGCGGCCTGCAGGATCTGCTCTAGCTCGGGGCCCATGAGGCGGGCCGCCTGAGCCGCCTGATGCGCCGCCTTAACCTGGCCCAGCACCTGCGGCTCGCCAAGCACTTGGCTTTCCAGCGCCGCCGCCACGCCGAAGATGCGGCGGAGGGCCGCCGCGTCCGTGTGCGTGTAGACGTGCCTATGCACGCTCGGAACGCCGGCGCGCTCGGCCAGCAAGCGGGTCACCGCTGCCGTCGCGGACGTCGGATCGGGGTGTACGCCTTGCACTTCGACCCTGTCGCAGGTCGACAGCACGATCGCTTGCTCAATGGCGGCGCGCCGCAGCTCGGCATGGAACCCGGGCAGCTCGCCTTCGGGGATAAAGACCCGGTCGCGCAGCTCGAGCGGGCTGCTGCGGTGATCGAGCCCCGCCGCGAAAGGCCGGGCAGCACTTGGCGATGCGCCGGGCACGGCGCTAGCGGTACGGAGCGAGACGGTCCTTCAGAGCCGCAAGCGGCACCTCGGCCTGCTCGCCCGTGTCGAGATCGCGTACAGTCGCAGCACCCTTCTTCAGCTCGTCTTCACCGAGGAGGATCGCCGCCCGCGCGCGCACCTTGTTTGCGTCCTTCATGCGTTTGGATACATTGCCGCGATAGCCGAGCTCGACCACGATCCCGGCGCGCCGCAACTCGGACGAAAGCTTGATCGCCTCCTGCTCGGCCTCAGCGCCGATAGGCACGACCGCGATGGGGCGCGGCGGCGCCGGCGCCTCGTCGAGCAGCATCGCGAGCCGCTCGATTCCCGCCGCCCAGCCCACGCCCGGCAGTTCCGGCCCGCCCATCTGTGCGATGAGCCCGTCATAACGTCCGCCCGCCAGTACGGCGCCTTGCGCGCCGAGCTTATCGGTTTTGAACTCGAACGCGGTGTGCGCGTAGTAGTCGAGGCCACGCACGAGATACGTGTTCCACACATGCGCGATGCCGAGCGTATCGAGGCCGCGCCGGACCGCGTCGAAGAACGCGCGGCTCTTCTCGTTCAGGAATTCCTTGAGCTGCGGCGCGTTGCGCACGACGGCAATGTCGCCCTCGTCCTTGCTGTCGAGGATGCGCAGCGGATTGCGGTCGAGCCGCGCGCGGCTATCCGCTGAGAGCTTGTCGACATGCTGGCGCATGTAGTCGACCAATGCGGTGCGGTACGCCGCCCGGCTCTCCGTATCACCCAGCGTGTTCAGCTCCAAGACCGTGTGCTGCAGCACGCCGAGACGATCGAGGATGTGCGCGCCCGTGGCGATCACCTCGATATCGGCGAGAGGCTCGGCGACGCCGATCAACTCTATGCCGATCTGATGGAACTGACGGTAGCGGCCCTTCTGCGGCCGCTCATAGCGGAACATGGGACCCGCATAGAAAAACTTGAGCGGCACGTTCTGCGCCATGCCACCGGAAATCACGGCGCGCGCGACGCCGGCCGTATTCTCCGGACGTAGCGTGATGCTCTCGCCACCATTGTCGGTGAAGGAATACATCTCCTTCGTGACGATGTCGGAGGTGTCGCCAAGCGTGCGCTTGAATACCTCGGAGAACTCGAAGATCGGCGTTGCGATCTCCTGATAGCCATAGAGCTCGGAAACGGCGCGCGCCGTATCGGCGACGTGCCGCTGCCGGCGCATCTCCTCGCCCAGAATATCCCGTGTGCCGCGGGCAGGCTGAAGCTTCGACATGAAGTGATCCGGGCCCTAAGCGCGCGCGCGGACGGGCGCAGGCTGCGAGCTCTCGTCCGCCGCGTTCGCGGCGATTTCCGCCGCCTTCTTCTCGACCAGCGAGACGAGGTGATCGACAATGTTCGCGTCCTTGAGCCGGTGATCCGGTTGGCCGGCGATGTAGACCATATGCGTGCCGTTGCCACCGCCGGTGAAGCCGATATCCGTCTCGCGCGCCTCGCCCGGGCCGTTGACCACGCAGCCGATCACGGAAACCGTCATCGGCACGGTGATGTGCGACAGCCGCTCCTCGAGCACCTCGACCGTCTTGATGACATCGAACTGCTGGCGCGCGCAGGACGGGCAGGCGATGACGGTTACGCCGCGGCGACGCAGGCCGAGCGACTTCAGGATGTCGTAGCCGACCTTGACTTCCTCGACCGGGTCGGCCGACAGCGACACGCGGATCGTGTCGCCGATGCCAGCCAAGAGCAGCGAGCCGATGCCCATCGCCGACTTGACCGTGCCGGCGCGCAGGCCGCCCGCCTCGGTAACGCCGAGATGCAGCGGATAGTCGCACGCTTCGGCGAGCTGCTGATAGGCGGCCACCGCGAGGAACACGTCCGACGCCTTGACGCTGATCTTGAACGCGAAGAAGTCCTCGTCCTCAAGGCAGCGCGCATGGCTCAGCGCGCTCTCGACCATCGCTTCCGGGCACGGCTCGCCGTATTTCTCGAGCAACTCGCGCTCGAGGCTGCCGGCATTCACGCCGATGCGCATCGAGCAGCCGTGGTCGCGCGCGGCCTTGACCACCTCGCGCACGCGTTCCTTGCTGCCGATATTGCCAGGATTGATGCGCAGGCATGCGGCACCGGCCTTCGCCGCCTCGATCGCCCGCTTGTAGTGGAAATGGATGTCCGCGACGATTGGCACCTTGGCCGCGCGCACGATCTCGCCCAACGCCGCCGTCGACTCCTCGTCCGGGCAGGAGACGCGGACGATGTCAGCACCCGCCTCTTCCAGCCGGCGGATCTGGTCGATCGTCGCCTTGGCGTCGGCCGTCCGCGTGTTGGTCATCGACTGCACCGAGATCGGGGCGTCGCCGCCGACCGCGACCGGCCCCACATGGATCTGCCGGCAACGGCGACGAATGATCTGGCGATACGACCGAACGGTCATGGGTTTCCAAGCGTCGTTGACGCGGGGGTTATAGCCCAAAGCGGCCGTGCATCTCCAGCCGCGCCGGACGCGGCATCCGGTCGCCGGATCAACCGCCCGATGCGGGCGATGCGACTGGCCGAGGAGGCTCTGCGGCGGAGCTTGGCCGCTTCTGGTCCATTACCGCGGTGCCGGCCAGGAGGCGCTCCGGATCGAGCAGCACATCGCGGCGGACTGCACCCAGCTGACCAACGCTCGGGGCGGTCTTGCCGTCCACGACGAACTCGAGGGCCCCTGCGCTGCCAGTATAGAGCGAAAGGCCGCTGCGATTCGGCACATTGTAGGAGTCGCCGGGCCGCATGACGCGGGTGAAGATCACCGTGCCGCTGGTGTCGCGCACCTGGATCCAGCTGTCGCCCGTAGCGCGGATAACGATCCGATGAACACTCGCTTCGCCGAAAACGCGCGGCTGCGCTGCGGCATCAGCAGGCGCGGCCGGAATGGCGGCCGGTTCGGCCGCTTGCGGCGTTGCCGCTGCCGGCACGACGACCGGAGCCACCGCAGGAGCCGGGGCCGCCACAGGAGTTGCCACCGTGACAGGAGTCGCGACGGCCGATGCGACCGGTTGCTCCGGGGCGGGCGACTCGGCGCGGGCCGGGGCTTGCTCTGTCGCCGTGATGGACTCGGCGGCGGTAGGCTCTGCCGGCACTACAGCGGCAGCCGTAGTGGCAGGAGCTGCAGGTTCCGGTTCGGGCTGGCGCGGCACAACTGGGTCGGCCAGCGGCGCCAAGCGCTCGGGCACCGCCGCGACCCGTGGGATCTGCGTACGCTGGTCGGCGCTTTGGAAGTGCCAGAAGGCATAGGCGATTGCGGCGATGATTGCCGACATCAGTAGCAGGACGCCACCCGGCAGCCGGCTTTCCGGCAGCGGGCGCGGGAAATTGAGTTCCTTGCGGTCCTCCAGCCCCTGCGCCTCGCTTTGGAAGCGGCGGATGATCTCCTCGCGGTCAAGCTCAAGGAACTCGGCATAAGTGCGGATGAAGCCGACGGCGTATGGTGCGCCGGGCAGCTCCTTGAACCGGCCGTGCTCGATCGCGTCGATGAGGGTACGCCGAATGCGGAGATTCGCGGCAACATCGTCGAGCGTCAGGCCGCGGCGCTCGCGCTCCGCGCGCAGGGTGCTTCCGACGGAAACGCGCGGCGCGGAGGCGCCATTTTCGGGCTCGGCGCCGGCCCCGCCGGGCATGAATTTCAGTCGCGGTCGCTTGCGTAAGGCCATCCGGAACCTGGCTTAGCTCTGGTGAATCGGTGCCGGCGACCTGCGAATTCGGCCGCGGCGCGGTGATGATACGGCCCTTAGAAAAGCAAATGGTTAATAGCAACCGCGTTTTCCCGCCGCAACGATTTACGCCTGCAAATGCGGCCTTACGCGGCATCCCTAGATTGGGATGTCATGATCTTTGGCGAAGGATCTTAAGTATTCACGCAGCGAGTGGTGCGGGCGCTGACGCAGCTCCGAGAGATAGGCGCGCATAGGGGCAAGGTCGAGGTTGCGGGTCATGGCCTTGACCGGTGCGATGGCGCTCGCCGGCATCGACAGCCGCCGGAAGCCGATCGCGATCAGCGCCATCGCCTCGAGGGGGCGGCTGCCCATCTCACCGCAAAGCGTCACGTCGACCTTGGCCGCGTCGCACACGCGGACGATCTCGCCGAGGAACGCGAGCGCCGGCGGAGACAGCACGTCGTAGCGGTCGGCCAGCCGCGGATTGCCGCGGTCGCTGGCGAACAGGAACTGCATCAGGTCGTTCGTGCCGACCGAGATGAAGTCAACACGCTTCAGCAGTATCGGCAGCTGCCAGAATAGCGCCGGCACCTCCAGCATGGTGCCGACGCGCAAGGTGGAGGGCAGCTTTTCGCCCCGCCGCTCGCAGCGCTCCAGCTCGACATCGAGCAAGGCGCGTGCCGCGTCGAACTCCGCCACCTCCGCGACCATCGGGAACATCAGGTCGAGGCGCCCGCCGCCCGTTGCTTGCAGCAGGGCGCGGAGCTGGTGGCGCAGCAGCATCGGCCGGTCGAGGCCGATGCGGATCGCGCGCCAGCCCATCGCCGGATTCTCCTCCGCGGATTCGGTCTGGTACGGCAGCAGCTTGTCGCCGCCGATATCGAGCGTGCGGAAGACGACCGGCTTGCCGCCCGCGCGGTGGAGCACTTTGCCATAGAAGTCGGCCTGCACAGCGACATCGGGAAAGGCCGTGCGCAGCATGAATGGCAGCTCGGTGCGGTAGAGCCCGACGCCGAGAGCGCCGGTCTCCTCGAGATGCATCAGGTCGATTAGCAGGCCGGCGTTGAGGTACAGAGACACCTCGACTCCGTCGCGCGTCACGGCGGGCAGGTTGCGCAGCGCTGCGAGCGATGCTTCGCGCTCCGCCCTCACGGCGATGGCATTCGCGAACGCCTCGCGCACATCCTCACTCGGGCGCAGGACGATTTGCGCGTGGTCGCCGTCGACCACCAGGAGGTCTAGCGGCTCCACGCGCGTCAGCAGGTCCTTGACGCGCCCGACCATGGGAATGCCGAGAGCGCGCGCGACGATCGCGACATGCGCCGTGGGCGAACCTTCCTCCAGCACGATGCCCTTGATCTTGGTACGGTCGTAGTCGAGCAGCTCCGCCGGCCCCATGCTCCGCGCAACCAGGATCGCGTCGTCGACCATCTCGGTCCGCGCCGCGGTGCGGTCGCCGGTGAGATGCCGCAGCAGGCGATTGGCGAGGTCTTCGAGGTCGGAGAGCCGCTCGCGGATATACGGGTCGCTGATCTGGCTCATGCGCACGCGCGTGTCGTCCTGCACGCGCTGCACGGCCGCCTCCGCAGTCAGGCCAGTGCGGATCGCCTCGCCGATGCGGCCGAGCCAGCCGCTATCCTCGGCGAACATGCGGTAGCTCTCAAGAATCTCGCGGTGCTCGCCGCCTTCGGCCATGTCGGAGGCGGCCAGCATGTCGTCGATGGCGCTGTGCATGCTCGAGAGCGCCTCTTCGAGGCGCTTGAGCTCCAGCTCGGGATTGTCGGCCACCATCTGGCGGATCGAGACGCGGGGCTGGTGCAGCACGGCACGGCCGATCGCAATACCCTCGTTGAGGCGCAGGCCGTCAAGGCGCGCCGGGGCCAGCGCCAGGTCCGCCCGCATCGTATCCTCGGGCGTGATCAGATCGCTGCCGGAGACCAGCTCGGCCAGCACCATCGCGATGGTCTGCAGCGTCTCGATCTCTTCCTCGTCGTACTCGCGGAAGGCGCGGTTCTGAACCGCGAGCACGCCGAGCACGCGTCCGCCGCGCAGGATCGGCACGCCCATCATCGAGTGGTAGATCTCTTCGCCGGTCTCCGGCCGGTAGGCGAAGTTGGGATGCGACTGCGCATCGGCGAGCGCCAGCGGCCGTGCCCGCGCGGCGATGTCGCCGACGATGCCTTCACCGACCGCAAGGCGTGTCTTGTGCACGGCTTCTTGCTTGAGGCCTTGCGTCGCGAACAGCTCGAGCACTTCGCCGGCGCGCATGATGTAGATCGAGCACACCTCGGCGACGAGGTCGGCAGCGATGATCTTCACGACCTGGTTGAGGCGCTCCTGGCCGGACCCGCCGCCAGCCATCAGGTCCCTGAGCCGCTTCAGGAGGCGGCGCGAGCCGCCTGCGCTCAGGGGCGGCTGCATCAGTCGGCTGCCCCGAGGGCGCGATCCGCTCCCTCGTCCCGGGCGATCAGGGCGTCGAGCGCCTGGTCGATCAGTTCTTCGACGATCTGCCGCGTGGTCTGCTCGCGGGTGACCATGCCGACGCTCTGCCCCGCCATCAGCGAGCCGGTCTCGACGTCGCCGTCGATCACGGCGCGCCGCAGCGCGCCCGCCCAGAAGTGCTCGATCGCGAGCTGGGCCTCCTTCTGGGTCAGCTCGCCGCGTTCGAATTTCCCGATCGTCTCGCGCTGCGCCTCGATGAAGCGCTGCGTCGCCTTGTTCGCCAGCGCCCGCACCGGGATCACCGGAAAGCGCGGATCGAGCTGGATGGAAGGTGTTGCGTCGCGCGCGGCGGCGCGGATGAAGGCCTGCTTGAAGCGCGGATGTGCGATCGACTCGGTGGCGCAGACGAAGCGGGTGCCGAGCTGGGCGCCGGCCGCCCCCATCTCCAGGTAGGAGAGGATGGCCTCGCCCCGCCCGATGCCGCCCGCCAC
>DATAAP010000449.1:0-18897 GCA_036260035.1 Alphaproteobacteria bacterium
CTGCGCTGCCTGCTCGACGACGCCCGGCTCAGCCACGTCGAGCTCTCGCAAAAGGTCGGGCTGTCGCCGACCGCCTGCGCGCGGCGGCTGCAGAAGCTGACGGACAGCGGGGTGATCCGCCGCTACCGCGCCGAGCTGGACCGCAAGCGCCTCGGCTTCGGCGGGCTGGTGATCGTGCGCATCACGCTCGAGCGGCAGAGCGAGGATTGCCTGCGCGCCTTCGAGAAGGCGATCGCGCGCTGCCCATCGGTTTCGTCCTGCTATCTGATGTCCGGTGCTGCGGACTATCAGGTGACGGTGGTCGCGCGCGACATCGAGGATTACGAGCGCGTGCACAACACGCAGCTCTCTCGCCTGCCGCATGTCGCGCGCATCGAGTCGAGCTTCGCGCTGCGCGAAGTGATCAACCGCGAGGTGCCGCCGGAGATTCTTGCGGGCGCGGGCTGACGGCTCAGTCGTCGACCGCGAGCGCCGGCCGCGCGATCGGCAGGCGCAGCGGGAATCTCCGCATCAGCCACAGCACCATCAGGATGCCGGGGATCGCCGCCGCGGTGGTCAGCGAGAAAAAGGCGATCCAGTCGAGCTGGTCGGAGAGCCAGCCTCCGGAGGCGGACAGCGTAGTACGGCCGACTGTCGCCAGCGACGACAGCAGCGCGTACTGCGTCGCCGTGAAGGCGACGTTGCAGAGGCTGGAGAGGTAGGCGACGAACGCGGCGGAGCCCATGCCGCCCGTGAAATTCTCGAGGCCAATGGTCACGGTGAGCATCGCAACGTCGTGGCCGACGACGCTCTGGAGCGCATACATCAGATTGGAGACCGCCTGGAGAACGCCGCAGGCGAGCAGCGCCTGATACATGCCGAGGCGGTAGACCATCATGCCGCCAACGGCGAGCCCAGCTAGGGTGGCGGCCACGCCAAACACCTTGCTGATGCTTGCGACCTCAAGCTTGCTGAAGCCCATCGCGACATAGAATGGGTTTGCCATGACGCCGGCGAGCGCGTCGCCGAATTTGTAGAGGACGACGAAGACCAGAATAGCGATCCAGCCGGGCCGCGTCATGAAATCGGCGAAGGGTGCGATCACGGCGCGCTCGATCCACGCGGCGAGGCGCGCGCCGGCGGTGTCGCCCGGCATCGGCGCCAGCGCGGCCGCTGAGCCGGCGGGCTCCGGGGTCAGCCACACGGTCAGCATGCCGATGCCCATCAGCGCCGCCATGACGGTGAACGCCACGGACCAGCCGCCGAACTCGGCGATGAAGAGGGCGCCTGCCGAACTCGCGATCATGCCGAAGCGATAGCCCCACTGCGTGGCAGCGGCACCGGCGCCCTGCTCCTCAGGCTTCAGCAGCTCGATGCGGAAAGCGTCGATGACGATGTCTTGGCTCGCCGACAGGAATGCGACGATCACCGCGCACAGCGCCACGAGTCCCGGCTCGGCGCGCGGATCGGTGAAGCCGAGTGCCAGGATGGCCACGGCAAGCAAAGCCTGCAGCGCGAGCGCCCAGCTGCGCCGGCGGCCGAAGCTGCGGGTTATCCACGGTAGCGGCAGACGGTCGACGAAAGGCGACCACAGGAATTTGAAGCTGTACGAGATGCCGATCAGCGCGAAAAGGCCGATCGAGGTGCGCGAGATCTCGGCCTCGGCGAGCCAGAAGGACAGCGTGCCGAAGGTGAGCGGCAGCGGCAGACCGCTGGAGAAGCCCATGAAGAGGACGGCGAGCATCCGTGGCTCGCGGTAGACGCGCAGGGACTCAAGCCAGGACTTCATTGCAACGGCCGCACTGTGAAGCTCGGAGCGGAGAGTTTATCACAGGCTATGGTTAATGCGGGTTTAAGCCTCCTCCTGGCGGCGGCGGCCGCCGGAACGACGCTTCCAGGCCGGCGTTAGGCCTGCCATTCCCCTGAACTATGGAGAAGGACATGGCGCAGGAGCTGAGCGGCAAGCGCGTCGCAATTGTGGCGACGGACGGATTCGAACAGGCTGAGCTGACCGAGCCCATGAAGGCGCTGCAGGACGCCGGCGCCAAGGCCGAGATCGTCTCGCCGAAATCCGGCCAGATCCAGGGGTGGCAGCACTTCGACAAAGCCGACTTCTTCAAAGTGGACAAGACCGTCGATCAAGCCTCCCCCGAGGACTACGACGCGCTGATGCTGCCGGGCGGCGTCGCCAATCCGGATCAATTGCGCCTGAGCGAGAAGACGATTCAGTTCATCAAGTCGTTCGTCGACGCCAAGAAGCCGATCGCTGCGATCTGCCACGGGCCATGGACCTTGATCGATGCCGGCGCCGTGCGCGGCCGCAAGATGACGTCGTGGCCGTCGCTGAAAGCCGATCTGCAGAACGCCGGCGCCCAGTGGGTGGACCAGGAGGTCGTCACCGACCAAGGCCTGGTCACCAGCCGCAAGCCGGACGACATTCCTGCCTTCAACCGCAAGATGATCGAGGAGTTCGCCGAAGGCATGCATGCGCGCCGCAAGGCCGAGGCGACGGCGTAGCGCGGAGCAATCGCCACTACGGTGATCCGGTGAGTGTGCGCGACAGGTTGAATGCGCGCTTGCGCAGCCCGTCGCTGATTCGCTGCAATCGGCGCTGTATCTGAATAAGGAGCGGCTGACCGCGATGGCGATTCTTACCGCGCGTACCGATGCGTGATTCGAAATCGGCGCGCTGGCGCACGGGAAACGGCCGCACGACATAGGGCACGATGCCGTTCTCCCAGAACCGGTCCATGGTGTGGTCGATCGGCATGAAGATCCGCTTGCCGTAGGCGAGCAGGCGCTCGGCACCCTCGCGCCGGATCAGGTAGGCGCCGGCGCCGAGCACGTGCGTGCCGAGCCGGTAGAGGCCAGCACCACCCGGCAACTCGGCGATGCGTGTGCCGAGGAATTTGTGCGAGGGAGGCTCGCGCACATGGCCGCGCAGCGATTCGAGACGGACGATCAGCCAGCTGCGGTCGGGGCCGGCGAGAAGATCCTCGAGAATCGCCGGGAGATCCGGGCTGATCTCTACATCGTCCTCGAGAATCAAGGCGGTCTCGAGGCCCTCGCGCACCATGCGCGCATAGAGCCGATAGTGGCTGAGATAACAGCCGAGCTCGCTGTCCATCATCTCGACCCCGTAGACGCGCAGCGCGCGGTCCGGGTCATAGGCGGCGCGGTCGGCGTCGCTAAGGGTGCGGCCGTCGACCCCTGCGACGAATTCCGCCTCGAGGCCGAGCCCGCGCAGCACCGCCTCCATATGGCGCCGGCGCTCGACGTCGCGCTCCAGGTTGATCACGAAGATCGGCAGCGACCGCAGCCCGCAGGAGGTCATGAACGCAACGACACGGAATAGCGCCCGGCCCGAGAACGAGCCGGTCCCTGAGTCATGCCCGTGCCATGAATAGTCCATCGAACTAGGTTTCGCCAGCGCAACCCACGCGATTGCGTAGCCGTTTTGAACCCTCTCGCGCGAGCGGGAGGGGTGAGCACGTGATCCACGGCTTGCAAGGCATCTTCTCCGCTCGCATGCTCGCCGGCGAGCGGAGGGGCGAACACTGGCCGATCAATCGAGAGACGTGCATCGTGTTCCCATCGCCATCGTCGGCGGCGGGCCGGTGGGGATGATGCTGGCGCTGCTGCTCGAGCGGCACGGTGTGCGCTCGGCGGTGTTCAATACCGAGCCGGACGTGCGCTTCCATCCCAAGGGCAGCACGCACAATGCGCGCACGATGGAGCATTACCGACGGCTCGGACTCGCCGAGGCTGTGCGCCAGCTCGGGCTGCCGCCCGATCACCCGACCGACGTTGCATATTTCACGCGCCTCAATGGCTCGGAGCTCGCGCGGCTGCGCATGCCGTCACTGGCCGAAAAGCGGCAGGCGGTGGCGACATCCCCGAAGACCGGCCAAATCCCGGAGCCGATCCACCGCGCCAACCAGATGTATGTCGAACGCGCGCTATTCGCCGCGGTGCGGGCGCGCCGGAGCATCGCGCTGCGTTTCGGCTGGACGGTCGAGCATTTCACGCAAGACGCCGACGGCGTCTCGCTGCGCGCGACGGACGGCGCGGGCGAGGAAACCTGGCGCGTTGCCTACCTGGTCGGCTGCGATGGCGGACGCAGCTTTGTGCGCCGCGCGCTCGGCATCGCCTATGGTGGCGAGGAAGCGCTCAAGACCGCGTTCTTCGGCGGGCGGATGGCGTCGGTGCACTTGCGCGCGCCGACGCTCTATCCCGATTTCCTGAAAGACCGGCGCGCGTTCCAGTATTGGGTCGTGAACCCGGAGCTGCGGACAGCGCTGGTGGCCCTCGACGGCCGCGACGAGTTCCTGATGTGGAGCCGCGCCAGCGACGAGAATGTCGAAGCCGACGTCCGTCGGCTGATGCGCGGCTGCTGCGGATCGGACATTCCCGTGGAGATTCTGGCGTTCAATCCGTGGACTTCCGGCGTGGCTCTCGTTGCGGAGAGGTTCGCCGCCGGCCGCGTGCTGCTGGCGGGGGACGCCGTGCATCTCTTCACGCCGACCGGCGGCTTCGGCATGAACACCGGCATCGACGACGCGGCGAACCTGTCCTGGAAACTCGCGGCGATGGTGCAGGGCTGGGGCGGCCCAAATCTGCTCGACTCATACGAGAACGAGCGCAAGCCGATCGCCATCCGCAACACGAACGCCGCGCGGGCCTTCGCGAAGAACGTCGGCGACGTCCCGGTGCCGCCAGAGATGGAAGACAACAGCCCCGCAGGCGCCGCCGCGCGCGCGAAAGTCGGCGCCTTCCTCGGCACGTTCGGCGAGGAGTTCGCCTCGATCGGCGTGCAGCTCGGCGCGCGCTACGACGGCTCGCCTATCGTCTGCGCGCAAGGCACGCCGCCGCGCGACAGCCTCACCGAATACATGCCGAGCAGCGTGCCTGGCGGCCGCGCGCCGCATGTGTGGTTGGACGAGGGCCGCGGGATCGGCAGCTCGCTCTTCGACCGGCTCGGCGTCGGCTTCACGCTCCTTCGGCTCGGGCCAAAGGCGCCCGATGGCGCTTCAATCTGCGAAGCCGCTAAGAAGCGGGGCGTGCCGCTCGCGGTGCTGGACGTGCCCGACCGCGACGCGCGCGACCTCTATGGCTGCGACCTCTGCCTGATCCGCCCTGACCAGCACGTCGCCTGGCGCGGCGACACCGGGCCCGGGAATGCCGACAAGCTCATCGCGCGTGCGATAGGGACTTAGGTGTTAAGCGCCGCACTCTGGCTGCGGGAAGACATTGGGATCGGCTCGGCTAACCTGCGGTCTACCATAGGGGGTCAGCCGAGACACATACGATGCCGCAGACTGACGGCGCTGTCCGCCAGGAATACGCCCCGTCCGGCCCTACTTCAATGTAGTGGTTCGCCCGAAGTCGCCGCCGAAGCGCAAGTTGGCGGCGGCCCCTCTGAGCTTTCCACGGTCGGTTATGGAGCGATATGCCGCGCAGCACGGCCTGACGAAGCGACGGGGTGCCGACGCACACTAGTTCCGCAAGCGCCAGTGCTTACAAACATTCGAATCGCCGACCTGACCCTCTCCCGACGGAGAGGGGTCAGGCCGCACGTTAGGGTGTCACCCGGCCTCCGCCTCGGCGGCGCGCTCGGCGCGCTTGCGGGCGTTGGAGTCGAGCAGCTTCTTGCGCAGTCGGATCGACTTCGGCGTCACCTCGACCAGCTCGTCGTCGGCGATGTAGGCGATCGCCTGCTCGAGACTGAGGATTCGCGGTGGCGTCAGCTTCACCGCCTCGTCCTTGCCGGCGGCGCGGATGTTGGTGAGCTGCTTCGCCCTGAGCGGATTGACCTCGAGGTCGTTGTCGCGGCTGTGCTCGCCGATGATCATGCCGGCATACACCTTCATGCCGGGCTGGACCATGATCACACCGCGCTCCTCCAAGTTCCACAGCGCATAGGCGACGGCGTCCCCCTCGCTGTTGGAGATCAGCACGCCGTTGCGCCGCGCCTCGATCGGCCCCTTATACGGCGCATAGCCGTGGAACAGCCGGTTCATGATGCCGGTGCCGCGCGTGTCCGTGAGGAACTCGCCGTGATAGCCGATCAGACCGCGCGTCGGCATACGCATGGTGATGCGCGTCTTCCCGCCGCCTGACGGGCGCATGTCGGCGATCTCGCCGCGGCGCTTGCCGAGCTTCTCGACCACCACGCCAGTGTAGGCGTCGTCGACATCGATCTGCACTTCCTCTATAGGCTCGAGTCGCTGCCCCGTCGCCGAATCGGTCTTGAACAGGACGCGCGGGCGGCCGACCGAAAGCTCAAAGCCCTCGCGCCGCATCGTCTCGACCAGCACGCCGAGCTGGAGCTCGCCGCGGCCAGCGACGTCGTAGGCTTCACCACTCTCGGTCTCGCGGACGCGGATCGCAACATTGCCCTCCGCCTCGCGGAACAGGCGGTCGCGGATCATGCGCGAGGTGACCTTGCTGCCCTCGCGGCCCGCGAGCGGCGAGTCGTTGACCGAGAAGGTCATCGCCAGGGTCGGCGGATCGATCGGGATGGACGGGATCGGCGCGTCGACCGCGACGTCGCAGATCGTGTCGGCGACCGTCGTCCTGGTGAGCCCGGCGATGGCGATGATGTCGCCCGCCTCCGCCTCTTCGATCGGCACGCGCTCGATGCCGCGGAAGGCGAGCAGCTTGGTGAGCCGGCCGTCCTCGAGCAGCTTGCCGTCGCGGTCGATAGACTTGACCGCCATGTTGATCTTGGCGCGGCCGCTATAGATGCGGCCCGTCAGAATGCGGCCGAGATAGGAATCGTATTCGAGCGTTGTCGCCAGCATCGAGAACGGCTTCTCCGGTTCGACGGTCGGCGCTGGCACGTGGCTGACGATCAGGTCGAAGAGCGGTGCCAGGCTCTCGCGCGGCGCTTCGAGCGACGAGGCCGCCCAGCCGTCGCGGCCGGAGGCGAACAGGGTCGGGAAGTCGAGCTGCTCGTCGTCGGCGCCCAGTGCGGCGAACAGGTCGAAGATCTCGTTGTGCACGTCATGCGGGCGGGCGTCGCTGCGGTCGACCTTGTTGATGACGACGATCGGCTTCAGGCCGCGCGCCAGCGCCTTCGAGGTGACGAACTTGGTCTGCGGCAGCGGGCCTTCAGCGGCATCGCACAGCACGACGACGCCGTCGACCATCGACATGATGCGCTCCACCTCGCCGCCGAAATCGGCGTGGCCCGGCGTGTCGACGATGTTTAGCCGCGTGCCCTTCCACTCGACTGAGGTGCACTTGGCGAGGATGGTGATGCCGCGCTCCCGCTCGAGATCGTTGGAATCCATCACGCATTCCGCAACCTGCTGGTTGTCGCGGAAGGTACCGGACTGGCGCAGCAGCGCGTCGACCAGGGTGGTCTTGCCGTGGTCGACATGGGCGATGATGGCGATGTTGCGCAGGTTCATGGAAACCAAGGGTTAGGGTGTCTCAACAAACAAGGACCGGGCCGGGGAAGCGTCCCGGCCCGGTCTTGTTGCGTCGCATATATAAGCGCTTCCGGGCAAATCCGGAAGAGGCCTCGCCAATATCACGGAATCGATATTTTCCAGCCTAACGGCAGAGTGTTAGCGTCGGCTTAACCATAAGCCCGGGGAGGCGGAAATGCGTGTCCGTCTCATTCCGACCCTGCTCGGGGCCGTCTTCCTGCCGCTCAACGTGACGGCGGCCGTGGCCCAGCTTGCCGTGAAGGCCACAAGCAGGTGCCTGACAACAAGCTGTCGATGATCGACCTCAAGGCCTCGCCGCCCAAGGTCATCGCGACGCTCGAGACAGGCCTGGCGCTAACCAAAGCCTCAGCAAGCTGGGCGAGGCGCCGATCGGCCATTGGTCGCAGGGCGCTGCGTTCAGCGACAATAATAAGACGCTGCTGGTCACGAACATGGTCGAGAAGAACGTGCAGGTGTTCAGCATCGATGGCCGATCGATCAAGGACACCGGTCAGAAGATCGCGCTCAAAGGCGGGCCCGCCGCGATCCGAATCGCCGACACGTCGCGCTGAGTCGCTTCTTTTTTTCGGCGGCCACGCGGCGGCCGCCCTATTCTTTGGATCAAATGCTTTAGCGCAGCCGGAATTCTAAATACTTAACCACGCGAGCGCCCTGGCGAGCTAGGTGGCGGAAAGCCGCCCGCCGGAGAAAAGGACCAGTGCCTTCTCAGGCGTCACGAGCTCTCATTCCGGCTCCATCGCGATGACGCGCGCAGGCGCGCCATCCGCATCCGGGATCTTCAGCGGCAACGCGACGAGCTGCGTGCGCGCGCCCGTCAGCGCGCCCATGTTGCACAGGTACTCGATCATGATGACGCCGGCGCGCAACAGCACGTCGTGGGTGACGAATTCGCGCATCGGCGCATGTTGGCCGGTGAGCAGGCCGCGGATCGGGTAGTCCTGCGGGAAATCGAAGCCGATGGCGCGGATGCCGCGTGCTAGCAGCCATTCGCATGCGCCGCGGGTCATGTACGGTGCGCGCGTCCAGAATTCTGGCGTGTGCGCCGATTCGACGCGGTCCCACCCGGTTTTCAGAAGGACGATGTCATTCTTCCGGATGTGTCCGCCGGCGCGCTCGAGCATCGACACGTCGATTGCCGTGTCTGGCTTGATGTTGCTGAGGTCGACGATGGCCGCCTCGCCAACGACCTGCTCGAGCCTGATGTCGCTGGTCGTCGGGCCGCCCGGCACCATGTGCCGCGGCGAGTCGATGTGCGTGAAGCCGTGCACGGTCCAGCCGATCCAGGTGACCTGGAAGGCGTCTCCCTTGCTGAAATCGCCCTTCAGGCGGCGGTCGACCGACCAGCGGAAGTGGTCGGCGACCGGCATGGTGAGGTCGACGATGCGGCCCACGCTAGCGCCGTGCCGCGATGTTCGCCTCGTGCGCCGCCAGCACCGCCATGTTGACTAGGTCGCCGACCGACGCGCCGATCTGGACGATCTGCGCCGGCTTCTCGAGGCCACACAGGACTGGTCCGATCAGCGTGCCACCGCCGAGCTGCTGCAGCAGCTGTGACGAAATGCTGGCCGAATAGAGCCCCGGCATGACCAGCACGTTGGCCGGTCCGGACAGCCGGCAGAACGGGTAGAGAGTCTTCATCAGCTGAGGGTCGAGCGCCACCTCGGCTGACATGTCGCCGTCGAACTCGAAATCCGGCCTGCGCCGCTCCAGCTCGGCGACCGCCTCGCGCACGCGCGTGAAGCCGGCAATCGCCGGGCCGCCGAAATTCGAGAAGGAAAGCATCGCTACGCGCGGGTCATGGCCCATCGCACGCGCTTTGGCGGCCGCCTGCATAGCGATGTCGGCCAGCTCGCTCGGTGATGGCCGCTCATGCACGGCGGTGTCGGCGATGAACACGGTGCGGCCGCGCGCGATCATGATCGACAGGCCCATCACACGCTGACCCTGCTCGGGCGAGAGCGCGCGGCTGATGTTCTTCAGCGCGTTGTGATAGTGGCGCGTGACGCCGGTCACCATCGCATCGGCCTCGTCGCACGCGACCATGAGCGCCGCGAAGACGTTGCGGTCCTGGTTCACCAGCCGCTGGCAGTCGCGCCAGAGATAGCCATCGCGCTGCAGGCGTTTGTGCAGATAGTCGGTGTAACGCTTGTTGTTGTGCGACAGGCGCGCGTTGTGGATCTCGATATTCGCGACACGGTTGAGGCCGATCGCGCGCATCGTCGCCTCGATGCGCTCGCTGCGGCCCACCAGCACGGGCGTTCCGTACCCGGAATTGCTGAACGCGACCGCCGCGCGGATGACCTTCTCTTCCTCGCCCTCGGCGAACACGATGCGGCGCGGCGGGTTGTTGCGCACCTCCTCGTAGATGAGGTCGAGCATCGCGGCCGTAGGATCGCGGCGCGTCGAGAGCTGGCGGAGGTAGGCCTTCATATCGGTGATCGGCCGCCGTGCGACGCCGGACTCCATCGCGGCTTTGGCCACAGCTGCGGGCACCACCGAGATCAGCCGCGGATCGAACGGCACCGGCAGGATGTACTCCGGTCCGTAGCGCAGGCGGCGGCCGGCATAGGCGGCATCGAGCTCGTCCGGCACGTCCTCGCGCGCAAGGGCTGCGATGGCCTGCGCCGCTGCGATCTTCATCTCGTCATTGATCGTGCGCGCGCGCACGTCGAGCGCCCCGCGGAAGATGTAGGGAAAGCCGAGGACGTTGTTGACCTGGTTCGGGTAGTCGGAGCGCCCGGTGGCGATGATCGCATCGGCGCGCGCGGCCTTGGCCTCCTCCGGCGTGATCTCCGGGTCGGGGTTGGCCATTGCGAAGATGATCGGCTTCGCCGCCATCGACTGCACCATCTTGCGGTCGACCACGTCTTTCGCCGACAAGCCGAAGAAGACGTCGGCCCCTTCCAACGCCTGCGCGAGCGTGCGCGCCTTGGTATCGGTCGCGTGCGCCGATTTCCACTGGTTCATCGCCTCGGTGCGGCCCTTGTAGATGACGCCCTTGGTGTCGCACATGATGACGTTTCCGTGCGGCAGCCCCATGCTCTTCAGGAGCTCGATGCAGGCGATCGACGCCGCACCGGCGCCGTTGACGACCATCCGCACGTCTTTGAGATCGCGGCCCGTGAGGTCGAGCGCGTTGATCAGGCCGGCCGTGGCGACGATCGCCGTGCCGTGCTGGTCGTCATGGAAGACAGGGATGTCGAGCAGCTCGCGCAGGCGCTGCTCGATGACGAAGCATTCCGGCGCCTTGATGTCCTCGAGGTTGATCCCGCCGAAGGCGGGGTGCAAGAAGCGCACGCAGTTGACGAACTCGTCGATGTTCTTGGTGTCGATCTCCAGATCGAAGGCATCGACGTCGGCGAAGCGCTTGAACAGGCAGGCCTTGCCTTCCATCACCGGCTTCGCGGCGACGGCGCCAAGATCGCCGAGCCCCAGCACCGCGGTACCGTTGGAGATGACTGCGACCAGATTGCCCTTGGCCGTGTAGTCGTAAGCCAGCGCGTTGTTTTTGGCGATGTGCAGGCACGGCCAGGCGACGCCGGGCGAATAGGCGAGCGAGAGGTCGCGCTGCGTCGTCAGCGGCTTGGTAGGGGCGATCTCCAGCTTGCCCGTGCGTCCGTGGGCGTGGAAGAGAAGCGCGTCCTCTTCCGTGACATGCGCGGTCGTCGTCATTGGCCGTGTCCTGACTTGGCGTTTCCGAAGGTCTTACGACCTTTGGCCGGCATGTTAGGGCGCGCACGCCGCGCCGTCAAAACGGGTGGTCAGAGCAGGGGCTTCGCCGCCATCTCCGAGCGCCGCACCGGCAGCTTGAGGCCGAAGCGCTCGGCCACGCGGCCGACCAGTTCCACGAACCACTTCTCCGCGAGGGGATGGACGTGGACCGCCTCGATCAGCGCCTCGAGATCGACTTCTGGATAAAAACCGAACTCATCGGACTCGCGTCGTATTTCCGCACCGCCCAGATCATCGGGCATATGCAGGGAGGCCACTGCGCGCACTTCCTGCTCGTGGGCGAAGCTCTTGCGCTTGTGCATGATCCACTGGAATAGGTCGGCGCCCGCCAGCGCCTCGCGGCGGTAGTCGATATAGCGCACCACGCCGACGCCGACATAGCGCGGCAGGCACGCGCGCAGCCGCGCGAAGGTGGTCTGCAACGCCACGGCGTTGGTCGACGCGCTGAACAGCTTCCACATCGCCTCGGACTCGACGTCGTTGATGTGCCAGGAGCTGACGAAATAGCCCTTGCGGAAATCGGCGGCGAGCTCGCGCAACCGCTCGATGCGCGCGCGGTCGCTCTCCCGCGCCTCGAGCTCCTGGATCTGGCGCAGCGGCGTGGTGCCCTCGAACGGGTCTTCCATCAGGGTGCAGTGCGGCATCGACAGCCGCCGACGGTCGATCATCCACACGAACTTCGCGAAATCGAGATAGCGCCAGATCTTGGCATTTCGGTCGTCGGGGGCCGGAAAGGCCGGGTGCTCGCCGGCCAGCAGCTTGTCAAAACGAGCATCCGCGGTGCGCGCGTTATCCTTCGGCATCGCAGCCATAACGCCGCAGGCCGGCCTGGCGGTTTCAAGCCATCACATGAACGGCGCTCATTCGAGACGCAGGATTACTCATTTGTCCCACGCGCGTGCAGCGTCGCAGAGTGCCGGAGCGCAACGGTGAGGAGAGCAGCCCGATGTCGCAGCCCGTTCTGTGCGAAGTTTCAGAAGGCATAGCCACCCTGACTCTCAATCGGCCCGAGAAGCTGAACGCGATCAGCTACGCCTTGGCGGATGCGCTATTCGCAACGTTGGACCGGCTGGAGGCGGACGACGCGGTCTCGGTTATCATCTTGACCGGCGCTGGCGAGGCCTTTTCCGCAGGCGCCGACATCGCCGAGTTCTCGGCGGGTGTGCGCAAGGGGCCGGCGGCTGCACTGCGCGAGTTTGTGCGGCGCGGCCAGGCAATGACGGCGCGGCTCGAGGCGTTCCCCAAGCCGGTGATCGCCGCGGTCAACGGGCTCGCCTATGGCGGCGGCTGCGAGATCATCGAGGCCGTGCATCTGGCGGTCGCCAGCGCACGCGCCATGTTCGCGAAGCCGGAGATCAGGCTCGGCATGCCGCCGACCTTCGGCGGCACGCAGCGCCTGCCGCGGCTTGCCGGCCGCAAGCGCGCGCTGGAGCCGCTGCTGACCGGCGACAGTTTCTCAGCTGAGCAAGCAATGGAGCTCGGCCTAGTGAACCAAGTGGTGCCGCATGAGGAGCTGCTGCCAGCCACGCGCGACCTCGCCGCGCGCATTCGCCGTCATTCGCCGCTCGCGGTCGCCGGGATCCTCGCTGCCGTGACGCGTGGGCTCAACATGAGCATCGCGGAAGGATTGCAGGTCGAGGCCGAACAGTTCGCGCGTTTGGTGCCGACGGCTGATCTCCGCGAGGGGCTCGATGCCTGGATCGAGCGCCGCCCGCCCGCCTTCACCGGGCGATGAAACGCGTCAGCCCGGGCTGAGCTGTCAGAATCTTGCGACTTCGACCGGCCGACGCTCCTCGGAGGCTTGGAGAAGGGCATCGATCAGCGCGTGCACCTTGAGCGCCTCCTCGCCGGTGATGCGCGGCTCGCGACCTTCGGTGATCGCCGCCAGGAAGTCCGCGATGAGCGCGCGGTGCCAGTCGTTCGGAAACGCCATCGGATCGGCGCCCGTGCCGCCGGGGCTCGCATCGGGCGCTACCACCTGATGCCGGCCGTCGTGGAAATAGACATCCAGCGCCGTGCCGGCGAGCACCGCAGTGCCGTTCTCGCAAATCAGCTCGATGCGCTCCGGAAAGCCGGGATAGGCAGCGGTCGTCGCATCGATCGTGCCGAACACGTTGCCGGCGAAGCGCACGGCGCCGGCGACGAGGTCCTCGGTCTCCATGCGGTGCACGGAGGTCGTCGTGGCATAGGCGATGACCTCTTCCGCCTGGCCAACGAGGCTCAGCATCAGGTCGAGCGTGTGGATTCCCTGTGTCAGCAATACGCCGCCCCCGTCGCGCGCTTTCAGGCCGCGGCCCGGCTGGTCGTAATAGCTCTGCGGCCGCCACAGCCGGATCGACGTGCCTGCGGCGACGATGCGGCCGAGCGATCCGCTGGCGAGCAGCTCGCGCAGCTTCAGGCCGGCAGGTCGGAAGCGGTGCTGGAGGGTGACGCCCAGCTTCACGCCGGCCCGGCGGCATGCGTCGACGAGCGCGCGGGAGCGCGCGGTGCTGATCTCCAGCGGCTTTTCCAGCAGCACGTGTTTGCCGGCGGCGGCACAGCGCTCGACCAGCTCGAGATGCGTGTTCGGCGGCGTCAGGATTGCGACCGCATCGACCGCCTTGTCGTGCAGAATCGTGTCGAGGTCGCTCGCCAGCGGAAACGGGAACTTTGCGGCGAACGCCTCGCGGCGCTCCTTGCTCGGGCTGTAGGCGTAGCGCACGCTGACGCGGTCGGCGAGATCGAGATAGCTCTTGGCGTGCGGCGTCACCGCCATGCCGAGCCCGACGATCGCGACATTCATCTTGGCCATGGCTTAGAATCCGTAAAGGCGCGCGGGATTGTCGACCAGGATCTTGCGCCGCGTGGCCTCGTCCGGTGCCCAGCCGAGCAGCAGGTCGAGGAGATCTGCGTCGTCGGGTATGTGCTCCGGCTTCGCCGACGGGTGAGGCCAGTTGCTCGCCCACAGCATGCGGTCGGGTGCGGCGTTAACCAGCGCCTTCGCGAGGACGCCGACATCTGAATAGAGCGGCGCGCCGGACCTGGAGACCTCGTACGGCGCGGACAGCTTCACCCAGGTCCGCCCTGTCTCCAGCAGCCGCAGCAGGGCACGGAAGCCCGGATGGTCGGTCGGCACCGGCTCCAGGAACTTGCCGACATGGTCGACGACGAGATTGCCGGGCAGACGGCGTAGCTGCGCCTCGTGCTCGGCAAAGGTGCGACCGTCGATCTGGAGGTTGACATGCCAGCCGAACGGACGCACGCGGGCGGTCAGCGTGTCGAACACATCCCAGCTCAAGGGGCCGCCCGGCAGCAGCATGAAGCGGATCGCGCGGATGCCGGCTTTGGTCAGGCGGTCGAGCTCGGCATCGCTGACATCCGGGGTCACGACCGCGACGCCGCGCGCATTGGGTCCGTAGGCCTTCATCGCCGCGAGCATGCAGCTGTTGTCGGCGCCGTAGGCGTTCGGCTGCACGAACACCGTCCGCGCGATGCCGAGGCGCTTGCAGAGCCTGAGATAATCGGTTACGGGCGCGACCGGCGGCTTGGCGACTTCGGGTCGTGCCGGATAGCCGGGCTCGTAGACATGCATGTGCGTGTCGCACGTACCCGGCGGCGCCTTGAGTTTCGGCGTGGACGTCATGGCGTGTTCCTTAGGGCGGTCTTGATACTCAGCCGGCGCGCAGCCGCGCAAGGCGTGTGGCCTTGTCCGTGTTGACCGCGCCGGCTGGCGCGCGGCCTTGCGCAATCGCGGCGGCCTGCCGCACGGTCTCGAGCGCTTGGTGCTCGATTGCCTGCGGCGTCAGCCCGGCGACGTGCGGCGTGGCGATCACGTCCGCGCGACTGGCGATGTGCGGCGACGGCTGCTGGTCCGGCGCGCGGCCCACGTCCAGTGCAGCGCCCGCGATGCGCCTGGCATCGAGCGCGCGCTCGAGCGCTGCTTCGTCGACCAGATTGCCGCGCGAGGCGTTGATGAACCATGCGGTCGGCTTCATCTTCGCGAATGCCGCGTCGTTCATCAGGTTCTCCGTAGCCTCGGTGGCGACGGCGAGGCAGGCCACGAAATCGGAACCGCCGAGCAGGACATCCAGCGAGACCTGCTCCAGCGCGGGCTCCTCGACCTTCGCATACGGGTCGGCGACCAGCACGCGCATGCCGAAAGCAAGCCCCAGCTTGCAGAGATAGCGGCCGATCGCGCCATAGCCGATAACGCCGAGCGTGCTGCCCTGGAGCTGCGTGCCCATGCGCCATTGCGGCTGCCTGCCGGCACGGTATTCGCCGGCATAGCGCGTGGTGTCGCGTGCGCAATCGATCATAGCACCCATGATCCACTCGGCGACGGCTGCCATGAATCCGGGGCTCGCTTGAGTCACGAGGATGCCATTGCGGCTTGCCGCATCGCGGTCGACGTTGCGGATGTCGACGGCGACGCGCAGGAAGGCTACGAGATCGGGTGCATTGTCGAACAGCACCGCCTCGCCCGGCGTGTGTCGGTCGGAGATGATGATCTGGTGGCCGCGTGCCGCCTCGACCAGCTCTTGCGTGCTCAGCGGCCGGTTCAGCGTGTTGAGCGTCACCTCACCGATGCAGCGGAGGCCGGAAAGTGCCTTCTCGCCGTACCAGTTCTGGCGCATCTCCACGCCGTGGGTCAGGAAGATGCGGACTGGCTTTGTCATCGTTCATCCCTCAGGCGAAGTTCTCGCCGAGCCCGGCGACCATGAGCTTGCGCAGCTCTTCCGTTTCGGCGTCAGTGAGATCCGTCAGCGGCGCACGCACCGGGCCGGCGGGCCGGCCGACGATCCGCATGCCCGCCTTGACGATGCTGACGGCGTAGCCGCGCTTGCGGTTGCGCAGCGCCAGATAGGGCTCGAAGAAATTCCGCAGCAGGGGGTCGGTGGTCTTCGTGTCGCCGATGCGGACCGCCTTGTAGAAGCGCTGCGCGATCTTCGGGACGAAGTTGAACACCGCCGACGAGTACGTTGTGAATCCGGCGGCGAGATACGGAACCGCGAAGACCTCGGCAGTGGGCATACCGCCGACATAGACCAGCCGGTCGCCGAGGCGCTGGCGCACGCGCATGAGCTGCTCGACATCGCCGTGCCCGTCCTTGAAGCCGATCAGGTTCGGGCAGGCGGCGACGAGCTTCTCCAACGTCTCCGGTGCGAAGATCGAGTTGTCGCGGTTGTAGACGACGACGGCGATGCCGACCGACCTGCACACCGCCTCGACATGGCGGCGCAGGCCCTCCTGCTCGACATTCAGCAGGTATTGCGGCAGGAGCAGGATGCCGTCTGCGCCGGCGCGTTCGGCCGCGCGCGCGAAATCGATGGCCATTGCAGTGCCGTAGCCGGCGCCGGCGATGATCGGTACGCGGCCGCCCGCCTCCGCCACAGCGGCTCTCACCACGCGCTCCGATTCGGCGAGCGTGAGGGAGAAGAACTCGCCCGTCCCGCCGGGTGCAAACAGCGCGGCCGGTCCGTGCTCGAGGTTGGCGCGGATATTCGCGCGGTAGGCGGGCTCGTCGAAGGCGCCCGCGGCATCGAAATGCGTGACCGGGAAGGCGAGCAGCCCGGAGCCAATCGCTGCCTTCGTCCGCGCAACATCCATCGTCATGTGGTGATCCCCCATCTTTTTTGCAGCATCGCGCAGGCGGCGATACGCGTTGGTTTATCCGTCTGCGCTCTTGCTCGCGAGCCGGCGGTAGCGCTCGCGGCCGTTGACAAGATGGCGGCGCATCGCCTCGCGCGCTGCGGCCGCGTCATGAGACCGGATCGCGCCGAAGATGGCGCGATGCTCGGCCTGAATCGTCTCGAGATAGGGGCGCTGCCCCCCGCGCGGTGCTGCATCGACGCGCACGCTTTGCCGCGGGATGATGAAGCGGCCGAGATATTCAAGGAACCCGGTGAATTGCGGATTGCCCGTCGCGTCGGCGATCGCGTGGTGGAAGGCGAAGTCCTCGTCGATCGCCGACTCGCCGCGTGCGATTGCTGCCTCAATCGACGCAAGCGCGTCGCCGATCGCGGAAAGCTGCGCGCCCGAGGCGCGTTCGGCCGCGAAGCCGGCGGCCTCGGCCTCGATCGCCATACGCAGCTCCATCACGTTTAGCACTTCGCCTATGGAGCGCAGCCCGTCGGGGTCGATGCGGAACGGACGACGTTGCACATCGCTCGCGACGAAGGCGCCGAGCCCCTGCCGCGTCACGACCAGCCCCTCGGCACGCAATGCGGCGATCGCTTCGCGCACCACTGTCCGGCTCACGCCCATCGCCGCCATGAGCTCGTGCTCCGTCGGCAGGCGCGCGCCGGCCGTGAGCCGGCCGCCGCTTATCTCTGCAGAGAGGCGCTGCACAACTTCGCGCGCCAGGTTGCGCGGCGGCACACGTTCGAGGCCGAGACGCTTGTCAGTTGCTTTTCGCAATGCTAGCTTGCCATACGTCAGTCATCGTACAAGTACAGGGTGGCTCACGTTTCGTCAACTTGCGCAAGGAGTTGTCCACAGGCCGCAACAGGGGGTGACCCGAACTGGTCTAATGGTCAGGCCAATTCGTTGACCGTCGCGCCGGGGCGAGTCTATCGTCCGATGCGGCGGGCCTGCACGGCCAATGATGATGGCATTGCGCTTTCGCAGGCGCCGGACGCGATCGCCGACTGGCGCCGCTAATTCAAAACACGATTTAAGTCGTGCAACGGGAGGACAGCAGATGAAGACAGACCGCAGAACCTTCATGCTCACAAGCGCCGCCGCGGCCGCCGCGCTGGGCGCGCCTGGTATCGCGCTCGGCCAGTCGAAAATGGTGCTGAAGGCGACCGACGTGCATCCGCTCGGCTATCCGACCGTCGAGGCGGTGGTGCGGATGGGCAAGAAGCTGGAGCAGGCGACCAACGGCCGCATCAGCATCCAGATGTTCCCGTCGATGCAGCTCGGCGGCGAGAAGGAGATGATCGAGCAGGCCCAGGTCGGCGCGCTGCAGATCGCGCGCATCAGCGTCGGCCCGATGGGGCCGCTGGTGCCGGAGCTCAACGTCTTCAACCTGCCCTTCATGTTCCGCGACGACGCGCATATGGAGAAGGTGATCGACGGCCCGATCGGCGACGAGCTGCTGCAGAAGCTGTCGGATCATCCGACAGCCGGCCTGATCGGTCTGTGCTGGATGAATGCCGGCACGCGCAACGTCTACAACAGCAAGAAGCCGGTCAAGAGCGTCGAGGACCTCAAAGGCCTCAAGATCCGCATGATGGGCAACCCGGTCTTCGTCGAGACGATGAACTCGCTCGGCGGCAACGGCGTGGCCATGGGCTTCGACCAGCTCATCAACGCCATGCAGACCGGCGTCGTCGACGGTGCGGAGAACAACTATCCGACCTACGCAACGGGCCAGCACTACCGTTACGCCAAGTACTACTCGCTGACCGGACACCTGATGATCCCAGAGATCCTGGTGTTCTCCAAGCGCGCCTGGCAGGGCCTGTCGAAGGACGACCAGGCCCTGATCATGAAGTTCTCCAAGGAGGCGCAGCAGGAAGAGCGCAAGCTCTGGTACGAGATGGAGAAGAAGTCGCTGGAGCAGATGAAGGAGGCCGGCGTCGTCATCACCGAGATCACCGACAAGAAGCCGTTCCAAGAGGCCGTCAAGCCAGTCTGGGACAAGTACGGGTCGCAGCACGCCGCCCTGATCAAGCGGATCCAGGAAGTCAAGTAACGCCCGAGATCGGGAAACACGAGGCCGGCAGACGCGAGCGCGGATGCCGGC
>DATAAP010000450.1:0-2958 GCA_036260035.1 Alphaproteobacteria bacterium
ATCGACGAGCGGAGCGCTCCGCCGCCGCAGCGCGCGGCGCTCTGGAACCGGCGTGGCCACTGCCTCGACCGGCTCGACCGCTTCGCCGAGGCTTTCGCCGCCTTCTCGCGCGGCCGTTCGATCGAATCAGATTTTCGTCGCGTGCGGTTCGATCCGACCGCCGCCGCCGAGCGGCTGGCCCGGGTCGCGGAGGATTTCCGGCGCGATGCATTGCCGAAACTCGCGCCCGAGAAGCTGCCGTTCCAACCGGTTTTCGTCCTGGGCTTCTACCGGTCCGGCACGAGTTTGATCGAGCAGATCCTGGCGTCGCACCGCGACATCGCGGGTGCCGGCGAGCTGCAGACTCTTCCCAGGACCCAAGACGACCTGTGGGGGCCCGCCGCCCTCCTGCGGCGATCGGTCCTTGGAGAGGGGGCCGGCGAGTTGAGGGGGGTCCTGCGGACGGCACGGCAGCGGTTTCTCGATGAGGCACGCCAGCCGCCGACCGACTGGCGCGGGCAGCGCTGGGTCGTGGACAAGCACCCCTTCAACTCGATGCGCCTCGGACTGATCCACCTGCTGTTCCCCGGCGCGACGGTGATCCGCGTGATGCGCCATCCGCTCGACGTGATCCTCTCCTGCTACTTCCAGTTCTTCCGCAACGCGAGCGAATGGGCCTCGACGCTCGAGACCGCCGCGACATACTTTGCCCTCGTGGACGATCATGTGGCCGAGATGAAGGCCCTGCTGCCGCTCAATTACCGCGAGATCCGCTACGAGGATGTGGTGGCCGCGCCGGAGCCGCAGATTCGCGACCTCCTCGCCTTCATCGGCGCGGAGTTCGACCCGGCATGCCTCGCCTTTCATGAGAACAAGCGCGTGGTGCGAACGGCGAGCTACGAGCAGGTGACGCGCAAGCTCTATGAACGCTCCGCCGGCCGATACAGGCATTATTTACCATTTGTCGACAATGCTGTGATTTCCCGCCTCGAGCGCGCGCTGGCGCGCGGCGGCTACACCGTCGAACGGTAGATTCTTTGGGGGGCCCGAACATGCCTGTCACGAGCCGCGCTGCGGCGATCGCACTCCTGCTGGGCGGGGCTGCGTTCCTGACGGATGTCCCGACGCTGCGTGCCAACGTGCCGGAACAGGCCCCAAGCGCCGTCGATCCGATCTGGCTGCGGTCCATGGAACGGCAGGGCGCGCGGCCGCAGGAAATAGGCGTCGTCCTGATGCTGCTCAATCAGGGCAAGCGCGACGAGGCGAAGCGGGCGCTCGCGAACATCCTCAAACGCTATCCGAAGGACGCCACCGCGCTGGAGATCGCGGGCATGCTGCTGCTGGAGGAAGCGCAGTATGATCCTGCGCAGCAGGCCTTCCGGCGGTCCCTGGCCTCCGCGCCGGGTAACGCCCATATTCACGCCAAGCTGGGGGCGAGCCTGCTCGTGGCCGGCAAGTATGACGAGGGCGAGGCCGAGCTCAAGAAGGCCCTGCAGATCAAGCCTGACGAGCCGCTGGCGCTGCGCTATGCCGGATGGTTGGAAGCCGCCCGCGGCAACGGCGTTGCAGCCGCGGGACATTACGAGAAGCTGCTCGACATCGGCACGATGCGCAGCGCGCCGCTGAACGACATCCACATCGATTTGGCGCAGGTCTACAACGGCATCGGCCGGTTCGACCGCACCCTCGATCTGCTTGCGGGCACCGCAGCACCGCAGGCAGCGCCTGCCATCAGCGCGCGGCTGACGAACCGGGCGCAGGAGCTGCGCATGATTGCGCATCTGGAGCTCGGCGACGTCGATGCGGCTCGGAAGGTGGCGAGCACATTGCCGCCGATCTCGGAGCAAAGCTCGATCGACAGGATCCTGGCGGAGATCGCGCTGGCCCGGATCGCCAAAGACTACGCGCGGGCCGAGTCCCTGATCGACCGGATCCCGGGTTCGGCGCCGGCACTTGCCGCCCGCAAACATTACGAGCGCGGCCGTCTGTATCGTGACCGCAATGACTGGGCCAATGCAACCGCATCCCTGGAGCGCGCTGTCGACGCCGCCGCCGACGGGCAGCGCCTGTTCATGCTGCGCGAGCTAGCCGCAGCCTTGGCCAGCACCGGCAGCGGCGCCCGCGCTATCCAAATCGTCAACCATTATGCGGAGCGCCGGCCCGACGATCTCGATGTCCGCTATCTTGGCGCTGAGCTGGCGTTCGAGGCCGGTCAGATGAACATTGCGCGGCGGTACGCAAGTGAACTTGTAGAGAAACGCCCGGACATCGCCCGCTCGCACTACATCGCGGGCCTGGTGGCCTGGAAGGACAACCGGCACGACGAAGCGATCGCGACCCTGCGCAAAGCGGCGACGATCGATCCCCGCGACAGCGCCGTCTGGATGGCGCTCGCGCGCGTCCAGGACGATCACGGCGATTTCGATGCCATGGTCGCCGCGCTCGACGAGGGCCTTCGTGCGCTGCCCGAGCACCCCGTCCTGCAGTTCGAGCTGGCGACGGCGCATCAGAGCCGCGACGACGACAAGAAGGCGAATGCGCTCTATCGCGCGATCCTGAAGCGCTACCCGGACCACATCCCGGCGATGAACGCGCTCGGCCTGAACCTAGCGGCGAGCAAAGCGACGCTCGAGGAAGCGCGCAAGCTGATCATGCGCGCCTACGAGCTGGCCCCGAACGATCCCGCCATCCGCGGCAGCTATGGCTGGCTGCTGTTCAAATCCGGCCAGACGGAGAAGGCGCTCCCGCTCCTCGAGGAAGCAGCCAAGGCGCTGCCGGAGAACGGCCCGGCGCTGTACCACCTTGCCGCCGCGTATTTTGCGCTGGGCCGCGTCGCGGAAGCCGGCCCGCTTGCGCAAAAATCCGAGGACGTCGGCGGCGTTCCCGGACCGGAGCACCATGCCGCACATGAGCTCATCCGCAAGACCCGGCGTGCGAATTCGCGGCCGAAGTGAAGAGGAGGCGGCGGCACCGAACTAC
>DATAAP010000451.1:0-4830 GCA_036260035.1 Alphaproteobacteria bacterium
GGCTACCCTGGCGTTCAGCTGCTCCACCTGTTCCTTGAGCGCACGGACCGCGAACAGCAGCTCAGTTTCCCGGGCTGACGCGGTGGCGATGACCGGCGGCCAGCCGGTCGAGGGCCAGATCACCGTTCCGCAGATCACGCAGCAGCTCGCGGCCGAGGGCGTCAACCGCATCGTCGTCGTCAGCGACGAGCCGCACAAATATCCGGCCGAGGCCGGCTTCGCGCCCGGCGTCAGCGTGCATCACCGCGACGAGCTCGACCGCATCCAGCGCGACCTGCGCGAGCAGAAGGGCGTCACCGCGCTGATCTACGACCAGACCTGCGCTGCCGAGAAGCGCCGCCGCCGCAAGCGCGGTACGTTCCCCGATCCGAACCAGCGCGTGTTCATCAATGAGCTGGTCTGCGAGGGCTGCGGCGACTGCAGCCGCGCCTCGAACTGCCTTTCGGTCGTGCCGGTCGAGACCGAGTTCGGCCGCAAGCGGGCGATCGACCAGTCCTCGTGCAACAAGGACTTCTCCTGCGTCAAGGGCTTCTGCCCGTCCTTCGTGACGGTGCACGGCGGCAAGGTACGCAAGTCCAAGGCCGCCGGCGGCGGCGAGGAGCTGTTCGCCAAGCTGCCCGAGCCGAAGCTGCCGAAGCTCGATTTTCCCCATAACATCCTGGTGACCGGCGTCGGCGGCACCGGCGTGGTGACGATCGGCGCCATCATCGGCATGGCGGCGCATCTGGAGAGCAAGGGCTGCTCCGTGCTCGACATGACCGGCCTGTCGCAAAAGGGCGGCGCCGTACTGTCGCATGTGCGCATCGCCCGCAGCCCCGATCAGATCCACGCAGTGCGCGTCGCCGCGGGCGAGGCCGACTCCCTTATCGGCTGCGACCTCGTCGTTGCGGCTGGTGCCGAAGCGGTCAGCCGTATGCGCAGCGGCCTGACGCGTGCCGTGGTCAACAGCCACGAGACGACGGTCGGCGACTTCACGCGCAATCCGGACCTGCAGTTCCCGACATCGGAGCTGCGCAACGCCATTGTCGAGGCGGCTGGCGCCGACGCGACGGAATTTATCGATGCCACGAGCCTCGCGACGGCACTCATGGGCGATTCGATCGCAACCAACATGTTCATGCTGGGTTATGCTTGGCAGCGGGGCCTGGTGCCGGTGTCGCGCGAGGCGATCGAGCGCGCGATCGAGCTGAACCAAGTCGCGGTCGATGCGAACAAGCGCTCGTTCAACTGGGGCCGCGCCGCGGCCGTGGATCCCGCGGCCGTCGAGCGCGTCGCGCGCCCGGCGCCTGCCGTGCCGATCCGCGCGCTCTCGAAGTCGCTGGACGAGCTCGTCGCACGCCGCGTGGAGTTCCTCACCGGCTATCAGAACGCGGCTTATGCGCGCCGCTACGAGGAGCTGGTGCGCAAGGTGCAGGCGGTCGAAACGTCGCGCACGCCTGGACAAAATGGCCTCACGGAAGCGGTGGCGCGGTATGCCTTCAAGCTGATGGCTTACAAGGATGAATACGAGGTGGCGCGGCTCTACACCGACGGTACCTTCGCGAAGGCGATCAGCCAGCAATTCGAGGGCGACTACAAGATCGAGTTCAATCTGGCGCCGCCGCTGATTGCCGAGCGCGATTCGGAGACCGGCCATCTCAAGAAGCGCAAGTTCGGTCCGTGGATGATGACCGCATTCCGCCTGCTCGCCAGCCTCAAGGGCCTGCGCGGCACCGCCTTCGACATCTTCGGCCGCACGCAGGAGCGGCGCATGGAGCGTCAGCTCATCGCGGACTATTTCGCGCTGGTCGAGGAGATCGTCGCGACCCTGACGCCGGCGAACCACCGCATCGCGGTGGCGCTTGCCTCGATCCCGGAACACATCCGCGGTTTCGGGCACGTCAAGGAAGCGCATCTCAAGACGGCGAAGGCGCGCGAGGCCGAGCTTCTGGCGCAGTATCGCGCGCCGACGCCGGCACCGCTTGCGCAAGCGGCGGAGTAGGTCGAGATCGCGTCGGCGAGGATGGCGCGTTCTACTCCGGAACGCCGGCCTTCTTGAGGCCCTCGACGAACACGTCGCAATGGGCGAACTTGCCCAGGTTCCTGCGCAGCACGCTGAGACGCAGCGGCGGCCCGATCCGGTTACGGATCGCGATGAACTCCGTCGCCTCGCCGAGCAAGCCGAGATGACCGCAGCAACTGATCAGGCAGTTGTAGTGGCCCGGAAGCTCCGAAAGGTCGGCGACCGACGCGTAGAGATGCGGCAGCGCTTCCTTGAAGCGGCGCGCACCGAGCAGCGCCAGCCCATGAATCGACGAGTAAAAGCCGGAGAAATTGTCGAGCGGGCTCATCCGCAGCGCGCGGCCTGTCTCCTCGATCGCCTCGTCGAACTGGCCGGCCCGCAGCAGCACCCAACCGAACGCCATGCGCCCCAACGCGAAGCTCGGATTGAGGCGAAGCGCAGTGCGCAATTCGCCGAGCGCGCGTTCATGCTGCCCCGCGCTGCTGAGGCATAGGCCCAGCACCATCCGCGCCCATGGATCGGTAGGATCCAAAGACAATGCGTTGTTTGCATGTTCCGCCGCCAGACGGTAGCCCTCGCGCGTGTCCGGGTACCAATAGCAGTAGGCCGCCCACCAGACCGCCCAGCCCAGCAGCGCGTGCGCCCGGGCATAGCTCGGCTCCATCGCGACGGCGCGGCGGAGCAGCTGTTGAGCCTCCTCGTTCTGCGCGCGCTCGACCTTGCTGATCAGATTGAGCGCGCGAACGACCAGCCCCCACGCGTCGATGCTGTCGGGTGGCTTGCTCGCCGCCCTGTAGCCTTCTTCGGCGTAGAGGTGCGGTTCGACCGCGGCCACGACGCGTTCCGTGATGTCGTCCTGAACGGCGAAGACGTCCTGCAGTTCGCGGTCGTACTTCTCGGCCCAGATATGCTTGCCGGTCTCCGCGTCGATCAGCTGGCCAGTGATGCGGATGCGCTCGCCTGCCGTGCGCACGCGCCCTTCGAGGACGTAGCGCACGCCGAGGTCGCGCGCGACTTCTCGGACATCGACCGCCTTGCCCTTGTAGACGAACGTCGAGTTGCGCGCGATCACGAACAGCCAGCGCAGGCGCGCCAGCCCGGTGATGATGTCCTCGGTTATGCCATCGGCGAGGAAGTCGCGATCGGGCTCGCCGAGATTGGCGAAGGGCAGCACGGCGATCGACGGCTGGTCGAGCGGTTTCAGGCCGCCCGACCGGCTGCCCGGGGCCGCCGCGGCCTCCAAGAGCGGGCGCAGCGAAAGGCCGGTATGGCCCTCGACGACGGAAAGCGTCTTGTCGGAGAACAGCCCGATCAGGAGCTTGTCGACAGTCGACTTCCCGAGCTTCGTCTTGAAGGCGAATTGCTCGCGCGAAATGCGCTCGCGCGCCAGGTAGTCGCGTATCGCTGCCGCGACGCGCCTACGCGCGTCCGATTGCGCCTGGTCCATGGTTCCGCGGCGGGGTCCTGCCATTCGGGAAAGTCATGCGGAAAGTATAGGCAATTTCCGGAACGAGCCGCGGAAAAAACGCCACCTTAGAACGATGCCGTCCCCGAGCGCCCTTCCACAAAGCAAGGAGAGGACCATGGCCCGTTCCTACCTGCCCGCCGTTCTGACTGTCGCTGCCGCCCTCGCGCTGCCGGCGCTCTGGTTCCAACTCTCCGCAGTCGGCGCGCACCCCACATCGCCGCGGCTGAGCTCTGAACTCGAAAGCGTCCGCGATCAGCTCGCGAAGTACAAGGACCCTGCCGTGGCCGTGCGCGACGGCTACCTCTCGACTCTGGGATGCGTGCACTACAGGGAAGGCGCCATGGGCGTGCACTTCCTGAACCCGGCCCTCATCTCGCCCACGGTCGATCCCGCCAGGCCACAGATCCTCGTCTATGAGCCCAAGGGCGACAAGCTTGAGCTCGTTGCGGCGGAATGGTTTGTGCCGCTCGCGACCGGCGTCGAGAAGCGCCCCGTTCTCTTCGGTCGCCCGTTCGATGGGCCGATGGCAGGTCACGAGCCCCTGATGCCGGAGAGCCTGCACCATTACGACTTGCACGTCTGGCTGTTTAAGGAGAATCCCAAGGGAGTCTTCGCAGCCGTCAATCCGAAGGTCTCGTGTGCGGGCTATGCCTATGCGTTCCTGGAAGAGCCGCCGGCCCTCGTGGCGCACCATGGCGCACATTGATGCGCCATCCCACATCGCCAGGAAGGAAGGCGCCATGGAGCTCTACGCGCATCCGATCTCGACGACATCCCGCCCCATCCTGCTCTTCCTTGCAGAGAGCGATCTGGTGATCGAGCACCGGACTGTCGACCTTTTCAGCGGCGAGAACCGATCGGCGGCCTTCCTGTCGATCAATCCGAATGGGCTTGTACCGACCCTCGTCGACGGCGACTTCCGTCTGACCGAGAGCTCCGCAATCCTCAAATACCTGGCGGACCTCATCCACTCGCCGGCCTATCCGGCGGACCTGCGCCGCCGGAGCCGGGTCAACGAGCGGATGGACTGGATCAACACCAATCTCTACCGCAACTTCGGCTACGACCTGGTCTACCCGCAGATATTTCCGCAGCACCGCCGCCGCAGCGATGAGGCGCAGGCCGCGCTGCTTGAATGGGGCTGCGAGAAGTCCCGCACGTGGCTGCAGATCCTAGACAAGGGCCTGATCGGCTCCGAGCAGGCCTATCTGTGCGGGGACAGGATCACCATCGCCGACTATCTCGGCGCACCGTTCGTCACGATTGGTGAGGCGATCGGATGCGACTTCGCGGCGTATCCGAATATCCGCCGATGGCTCGCCAACATGCGCCGCCTCAGAAGCTGGTCCAAAGTCTTCGA
>DATAAP010000452.1:0-2950 GCA_036260035.1 Alphaproteobacteria bacterium
CCGGCCTTCGTCGTCTTCTCCGTGATCAGCGGCAAGCAGCCGCAATACATGCTGCCGCTCGCCGCGGCTGCGTGCCTCGTGATCGCGCGACTGCTCGCGATACCGGCGTGCGCCGATCGGCGCTTCGACCGCCTGCCGGCAATCCTGCCGATCGGGGCCTGCGGTCTCATCCTGCTCGTTGCCCCCTTGCTGACCGATCACCTTTCATTTCTGCGGCTGGAGCTGATCCTTCCGGGATGGCTGCGTGCGGCGGTCGCGGCCTGTGGCCTCGCCTTGATCATCGGCAGCATCACGGCGCTGCGGACCGGATCGATCCATCGTGCGACAGCAGGGCTTGCCGCGCTACCGGTGGCGCTGCTGGCCGCGCTTCACGTCGGCATGCTGGCGGTGCGCCCAGCTTTCGATGTCGGGCCCGCTGCCGCGTTCCTCGCGCAGGCTGAAGTTCAGCGCACGCCGGTGGCGCTGCTGGGCGACTACGAAGGCCAGTATCACTTCGCTGGCCGCCTCACGCGTCCGATTCTCGAAGTCGACCTCGCCACTGTACAGCGTTGGGCGGCGGAGCATCCGGATGGATTGCTGATCACCACCCCGAATTCGCTGCCGGGCGACTTCGTCCCGGCCTTCACTGCACCTTATCGCGGCCGCCGGGTCGCGATCTGGCACGCGCGCGATGTGATCGCGCACGGCGACACGCTACTGAACCGCTGAAAAGGAAGCGGCCGGGCTCTTGCGAACCCGGCCGCAGGGAGACAGGGCGGCAAGGCCGCCCTGCTTGGGAGCTTGTGGCTAGCGCCAGCCGGCGCGGTCTGCGATCTTCACGGCGTCGGGCTGGAACTTGCCGATCGTCGCGGCACCAACCGGATCGCCCTTGAACGAGCCCCAGCTCGCCACGACCGCCGCGGCAGGAACGCCGCTGCGCACTGGATACTCGTTGTTGCCTTCGGCAAAGACCTTCTGCGACTCCGGCGCCACCAGGAATTCGAGCAGCTTGATCGCGCTATCGCGATGCGGCGCATACTTGGTCACGCCGGCACCGCTGATATTCACGTGGGTGCCGCGGTCGCCCTGGTTCGGGAAGACGATGCCGAGCTTGGCGACGACGGCCTTGTCCTCCGGCTTGTCCGAGCTCGCCAGCCGCGCGAAGTAGTAGCTGTTGGAGATCGCGACGTCGCCCTCGCCTGCAGCTACCGCCTTGATCTGGTCGGTGTCGCCGCCCTTGGGTGGACGCGCCAGATTCGCCGCGACGGCGCGCACCCACTGCTCCGTCTTCTCGGGCCCGTGGGCAGCAATCATTGAGGCGATCAGCGACTGGTTGTAGACGTGGCTGGAGGTGCGCACCAAGATGCGACCCTTCCATTTCGGGTCGGCCAGCGACTCATAGGTCGCGATCTCGGCGGGCTGCACCTTTTCCTTGTTGTAGACGAGGATGCGCGCGCGCTGCGACAGGCCGTACCATTGGCCGTTCGGGTCGCGAAGATGAGCGGGAATCGTCTCGTCCAACACAGCAGACTTCACCGGCTGCAGCACGCCGGCTTCCTCCGCCCGCCACAGATTGCCGACGTCCGCGGTGATGAACAGGTCGGCGGGGCTGTTGCGGCCTTCCGACTGCAGACGCTGGAGCAGCGGCCCGACATCGCCTTCGATCACGTTCACCTTGATGCCGGTCTGCTTGGTAAAGGCGTCGAAAAGAAGCTGGTCCGACTTGTAGTGCCGCGCCGAATAAACATTCACTTCCTGGGCCGAGGCGTGCACAGCCATCGCCCACAGGCCGAGGACGAAAACCATCGTCCCGAGGCCGAACCGGATGAACCGCATGACAATCTCCCTTGCCGCCCGCGAGGCGCGGCTTCAATTGCGAATGGTTCTTAATCGCCGCCTCCGTATAGCGCGGCTCGGCCGCAATTGCAAGTCATTCTCAGTTGCGGCTGGCGGGAAAAAATGCCTTTAGCCACGGCTAGATGGCGCGGCTGCGGCCCTGCCAATACGGCGCCCTGATCACGTTCTTTTGAACCTTGCCGATCGCCGTCTTCGGCAGTTCCTCGACGAACTTGATGAGCCGTGGCCGCTTGTGCCGGGCGATGCGCGCGGCGGCGAAGGCGATGAGCGCGTCCTCCGTCACCTGCGCGCCTGCGCGCAGCACGACGTGGGCTGCCGGCACCTCGCCCCACCGCTCGTCGGGCACGCCGAACACCGCGCATTCGAGCACCGCCTCGTGTTCGTAAAGCGCGTTCTCGATCTCAGTCGGGTAAATGTTCTCGCCGCCGGACACGATCATGTCCTTGGAGCGGTCGACCAAGGTGATGAATCCGTCGGCGTCGCGCACGCCGATGTCGCCCGTCCAAAGCCAGCCGTCGCCGCCGCGGAACAGCGCTGCGGTCTGCTCGGGATCACCCCAGTATTCCTTGAGCAGGTGCGTACCGCGCGTGACGATCTCGCCATGGACGCCCGGCGGAACCTCGCGCCCCGAGGCGTCGACGACCTTCGTCTCGACATTATGCGGAGGACGGCCCGAAGTGGCGCGTCGGTCCCGCGGATGGAAGGCGCGCCGGATCGTCATCGGCCCGGTCTCCGACTGGCCATAGTTCTCCGTGAACGCCACATTCGGCAGCGCTTCGGTCAGACGGTCGTAGAGAGCGAGCGGCATCGGTGCGCCGGCATAGTTGATGTGGCGCAACGTGCGCAGGCGCTCTCGCGAGAAGGCCGGATTGGCGATCAGGTCGCCGAGCTGCGTAGGCACGAGCAGCGCGCCGGTGGCAGCATGCCGTTCCACCAGCTCGATGAAGCGCTCGGCATTCCAGCCGCCGAGCATGACGCAGGTGCAGCCGAGCATGACCGCCGGCTGGAACCACACGAACAGCCCAGCGGCGTGAAACATCGGCGTCGCCACAAGACAGATGTCGCGCTCGTCGAGGCCGAACTCCACGCCGCAGGTCACCGCGGTGGTGTAGCG
>DATAAP010000453.1:0-16543 GCA_036260035.1 Alphaproteobacteria bacterium
AAGATCGGAACCTCGCGGATGTGCGGCAGGATCTCCTGCGCCAACACGGCCGTGGAGACGGCGCCGATATGGCCGCCGGCCTCCGAGCCCTCAATCACCAGCCCATCGATGCCTGAGCGCACCAGCTTCTTGGCGATCGCGAGCGCCGGCGCGAAGCCCATCACCTTGGCACCGCCTTGCTTGAGCCGCGCCAGCACGTCAGCCGGCGGCATGCCGCCGGCGAGCACGACGAGGCCGACCTTGTGCGCAAGACAGGCCTCCGCGAGCTCCATGAGCTGCGGGTGCATGACGATCAGGTTGACCCCGAACGGCCGCCGCGTCAGGGCCGCCGTCGCCGCGATTTCGGCGCTGAGCTGTTCGGGGTTCATAGAGCCGCAGGCGATAACGCCGAAGCCGCCGGCATTCGAGATCGCCGCGACGAGGTTGCGCTCCGACACCCAGGTCATCGCGCCGCCCATGATAGCGGCTTCGCAACCCAGAAATTCCCGGCCCCGGCGCCACAGATGGTCGAGCTGCGCGCGGGCTTGGGTGCGGTTCATCGCCACTAGGCTGCGTCCAGCCCGTAGGCGGTGTGCAGCGCGCGCAGCGCCAGCTCGAGATACTGCTCGTCGATCAGGACGCTGATCTTGATCTCCGAGGTCGAGATCACCTCGATGTTAATGCCCTTCTCGGCGAGCGTCTTGAACATGGTGAGCGCCACGCCGGCATGGCTGCGCATGCCGACGCCGATCACCGAGACCTTCACGACATTCGGGTCCGGCACGATCTTCTCGAAGCCGATCTGCGCCTTAGCCTGGTCGAGCGTCTTCACCGCGCGGTCGAGATCGGCCTTGGTCACCGTGAAGGTGAGGTCCGTCGTGCGGCCGTCCTCGGAGACGTTCTGCACGATCATGTCGACATTGATGCTGCCGCTGGCCAGCGGCCCGAAGATGGCAGCGGCGACACCCGGCTTGTCGGCGACCTTGGTCAGCGTGATCTTGGCCTCGTCCCGGCTGTAGGCGATGCCGCTTACGACTTCCTTTTCCACGATTTCGTCCTCGTCCACGACCAATGTGCCGGGCGTGTCCGCGAAACTCGACAGGACCTGCACCCGGACGCGGTGATTCATCGCCATCTCGACCGAGCGCGTCTGCAGCACCTTGGCCCCGAGCGATGCCATCTCCAGCATCTCTTCGTACGTGATTTTAGCGAGCTTCCGCGCCTTCGCAACGATACGCGGATCGCAGGTATAGACGCCATCGACATCGGTATAGATGTCGCAGCGATCGGCGTTGAGCGCGGCGGCCAAGGCGACGGCCGAGGTGTCGGATCCGCCGCGGCCGAGCGTGGTGACCCGATGATCGGGCCCCAGTCCCTGGAAGCCGGCAACCACCGCCACCTGCCCCTTCTCCATCCGCTCGGCCATCTCGTCGGTCTCTATGCGCTGGATGCGCGCCTTGCCGTGCACGCCGTCGGTCACCAGCGGGATCTGCCAGCCGAGCCAGGAGCGCGCCTGCACGCCCATCTCATGCAGCGCCAGCGCTAGGAGCCCGCTCGTCACCTGCTCGCCAGTGGCGACCACCGTGTCGTATTCGCGGGCATCGTGCAGCGGCGAGATCTGGTTAACCCAGGCGACGAGCTGGTTGGTCACGCCGGCCATGGCGGACACCACCACCGCGACCTGGTTCCCCCGTTCCACCTCGCGCTTGACCAGCCTGGCGACGTTGCGGATGCGGTCGATATCGGCGACTGACGTGCCGCCGAATTTCATAACGATTCGAGCCATTTTCGAACGACAGAGCAGAAGAAAGCGAAGGCGGTTGCCGACGCGCGGCGGGCCCATACATACTTGCTTTCGCAACAGCGAAGCAAGCGCTGCCGCCCCGGAGTTTGGTCTGATGAGTACGTCCGCCGCCAGCATCGATCCTGCTGAAATCGCCCGGTTTTCGGCGATGGCCGACGAATGGTGGGACCCCGGCGGCAAGTTCCGGCCGCTACATGCCCTCAATCCGCCCCGGCTGCAATTCATCCGCGATCGAGTCGCCGCCCATTTCGACCGCGCACCCCTAGCCGCCTCACCGCTCCAGGGCCTACGGCTGCTCGATCTCGGCTGCGGCGGCGGGCTGATCAGTGAGCCGATGGCGCGCCTCGGCGCCACGGTGGTGGGGGTCGACGCGTCGGACAAGAACATTGCGATCGCCCGGCTGCACGCTGAGCAAAGCGGCCTCGCCATCAATTACCGCTGCGCGTCGGCGGAGGAACTCGCCGACACCGGCGAGTCGTTCGACGTGGTGCTGGCGCTCGAGATCATCGAGCATGTCGCCGACATAGCGAGCTTCGTTTCCGCCTGCGCGCGGCTCGTGCGGCCCGGCGGCGCCGCGGTGCTCTCCACGCTGAACCGCACACCGCAATCCTTCGTGCTTGGCATCGTCGGCGCCGAATACGTGCTGCGCTGGTTGCCGCCGGGCACGCATCAGTGGAACCGCTTCGTACGGCCCTCGGAGCTCGCGGCGGCCTTGCGGCCGCACCGACTGACGATCACGGCGCTGGAAGGACTGAGCTACCAGCCGGTCGCACAGCGCTGGCGGCTGTCGCGCGACCTCTCGGTCAACTACTTGGCGTTCGCGGCGAAGAGCTAGGAATCGTGGCGCGGCATCCACGGGATGCGCGCGAATTCGATGCCTTCCTCGGTGAGTTCTTTGGCTTCCTTGTTGGTCGCCTCGCCGTAGATGCTGCGGCGCGCCTTCTCGCCGTAATGCATCTTGCGCGCTTCGTCGGCGAACTTGGTGCCGACGTAATCGGCGTTCTTCTCGATATGCCGGCGCAGCTCGGCAAGCTCCTTCATCAGTGCCGCCGCCTTCTTCATCTCTGGATCGTTTGCATAGCTGCTCTGTGCCGATCCGGACCCGTCGTCCTTGCCTCTACCAGAGCCGATGCGCGGCGCCATCGGCGCCTTGCGCACGCGCGCAGAGCCGCAAATGGCGCAGGAGAGCTGCTTCTTCTTCTCCTGGCGGTCGTAGGTCGCGCTGTCCTTGAACCACGCTTCGAAGGTGTGGCCCTTGTCGCAGGCGAGGTCGTAAACGATCATTAACGGGTCGCTTTCGTGCGCTGTTCGGCCGCCGGTGTACCGGAAGCTCAGCGCATCATGTAATAGACGATGCATGGCATCGCAACCCGGCCGTCACGAAGAGCTAGCCCCCTCGGCATGGATCGAGCGTTTCGCGGCGCACGTGCCGGCCGGGGCGCCCGTGCTCGATGTTGCCGCCGGCAGCGGTCGCCACAGCCGCTTTTTCGTACGCCGCGGCCATCCGGTGGTGGCGATCGACCGCGACACGACGGCGCTGCAAGGTATGGCGGGCATTGAAGTGCTCACAGCCGATCTCGAGGGCGGTAACCCGTGGCCGCTCGGCGCTCAGCGATTCGGCGGCGTGGTCGTCACAAATTATCTCCATCGGCCGATCCTCGGCGCGATCGTCGCGGCGGTGGCGCCCGGCGGCGCCCTGCTCTATGAGACCTTCGCGATCGGCAACGAGCGCTTCGGCAAGCCGAGCAACCCCGACTTCCTGCTGCGGCCCGGCGAGCTGCTCGAGGCCGTGCGCGGCCGATTGCGCGTGATCGCGTACGAGGATCTCGAGATCAGTTCGCCGCGGCCGGCGATGGTGCAGCGCATCGCCGCGGTCAATCGAAGCTGACCGTCAGCAACGCGCTTGCGGCGCCACCCTCACCCTACCCTCTGCCGCGGGCGGGAGAGGGTTTCCCGCGGGCCGCGGCGGAGCCCCTTCGCCGGCCTGCGGGAGAAAGCGGGATAGAGGGTCGCGCCACACGCGATGATGTCGGCTCAATCGCCTGCCGCGCGCAGACCTGGCTTCGCGATCGGCACCGGCGCCGCATACGGCCTCTCATGCTGCAGCGATGGAACCATGCGGCGCGCCTCATGCACCTTCGCAACGTCGATGTCGGCGCTGATGATGCCGACCTGCTCGCCGCCGTCGGCCAGCACTTCACCCCACGGCGCCACGATCAGCGAGTGGCCGTAGGTCTTGCGGCCCTCGGCATGCTCGCCGCACTGCGCTGGCGCGAACACGTAGCATCCCGTCTCTATCGCGCGGGCGCGCATCAGCACGTGCCAGTGGGCGCTGCCGGTCGGCCGCGTGAAGGCGGATGGAATCGACAGAAACAGCGCGCCGGCGTGGGCGAGCGCGCGATAGAGATAGGCGAAACGCAGGTCGTAGCAGACCGTCATGCCGAGCGGCCCCCACGGCGTCTCCGCAAGCACGGCGCGGTCGCCCGGACGGAACGTCGCCGACTCGCGATAGGATTCGCCGCCCGCGAGATCGACGTCGAACATATGAATTTTGTCATACTTGGCGACGACATTGCCGCTGCCGTCGAGCAGGAACGACCGGTTCGCCAGCTTGTCGCCTTCCAGTTTGATCGCCAGGGAGCCGATCAGCACCCAAGCGCCGCTCTTCGCCGCTGCCTCGCGGAAGCCGGCCAGCGCGCGACTGCTCGCCTCGGGCTCCGCTTTCTGCAGACGCAGGGCGCGGTTGGGCTCCATCAGCCCCGTGTTCTCGGGCGTACAGATCAGGTCGGCGCCCTCGGCGCGGGCGCGCGCGATCTGCGCGCTCACTGCAGCCACGTTCTCGCCGACCTCGCGTGTCGAGCTGGTCTGGATGCAGGCGACCTTGAACGTGCCAGCCATGCGCGTCCTCCTATGGGGCTTCGCCGCCCTCGGGCCCGTAGAACAGAACCCAGAGTGTCAGATCGTCGCTGAAGTCCTCGAAGCGATGCGCAACGTTCGCCGGCACGAACAGCAGATCGCCCGGCCCGAACCGGTGCCGCTTCTGCCCGGCGGCGAACGTGCCCGAGCCCGCGACCACGATGTAGACCTCGTCGCGCGTATGCGGCTTCTGCGGATCGTGGCCGCGCGGCGCATAGAGCTTCGCCAGCAGGGTGCCGTGCTGGAAGGCCGCGACCGAGCGGATCGCGGCCTCAGGCAGTCGCGCCTCAATCTCGGCGACGGTCAGGCGCACGCCGGAGCGCGCGTCCTCCTTCGTCGCGGTCGTGCTCACCGCGCCGCCCCAAGCAGCGGGTCCAGGCCGCCGGCGCTGTCGAGCGCGTAAAGGTCGTCAGAGCCGCCGATATGCCTTCCGTCGATGAAGATCTGCGGCACCGTCCTGCGGCCGCCGGCGCGCTGGACCATTTCCTCGCGCTTCGACGGGTCTTCGATGACGTCGTAGTCGATGTAGTCGACGCCCTTCTGCGACAGCAGGCGCTTGGCCCGCGAGCAGTAGCCGCAGAACTGGCTGGAGTAGATTTCGACCTTAGGCATGATAGGGACGCACTCCTGGGGTTGCACTCCCATAAGTAAAGATAGTGCGCCGGGTTCGTTCTGCCTAGCCGGCCACCGGCCGCACCACGCGGGCGAGGGTTAAAACGTCAACCGCGGCCGCCCCGCTCCCCATCAGAGTCCGCGCGCATTCCTCGACCGTGGCGCCGGTAGTGAAAACGTCATCCACCAGCAGGATGCGAGCACCGGCCACGGCGGCGATATGGCGCGGGTTCACCGCGAAGGCGCGCCGCACGTTGCGGTGCCGCTCGGCATGGCCGAGTTCGCCTTGGGAAGGCGTGCGCCGGCGCCGCACGAGCAAGTCGGGCGCACAGCGTCGTCCCGCCGCACGTGCCGCCGCGTGTGCGATCAAGGCCGCCTGGTTGTAGCGGCGCCAGGCGAGCCGCAGCCAGTGCAGCGGCACCGGCGCCACGATATCGGCCGACTCGAGCAGTTCGCCGCCCGCACGCGTCAGCCATTGGCCGAAGGCCGGCGCCGCGTGCGTGCGGTCGGCGTGCTTGAAGGCGAGGATCAGGTTGCGGCTCGCTTCGTCATAGCGGAACACGGCGCGCGCGCGCGCGAAGGCCGGCGGATCGCGCAGGCAGGCGGCACAGCGCAGATCGTCGGGCGCGCCGACGCCCGGATCGAACTCGAATGGAAGACCGCAGCAGACGCAGAGCGGCGGCGCCAGCCAGACGATCTTGGCCCAGCATGGCGCGCACAGCGTGCCCGGCATGTCGACCACGGCATGGCAGCCGAGGCAGAGAGGCGGCAGCAATGCGTCGACAACCAGCATCGCGCCGCGCCGCAGGACCGAAGCCGTCGTGGCAGCCACCCCCATGGCGTGATGCGACCACGCGGCAGCGGGTGGTGTCAACGCGCGCCCCGGCCGTGCCATAGTCGGACGATGGCCCCGCGCATCGACGTCTTCGACCGCCGCGCCGTGCGCCGCCAGCGCGAGCGCGCGGCGGCGACGCTGCCGTCGCACGATTTCCTGTTCCGCGAGGCTGCATCGCGCCTCGTAGAGCGGCTCGATGAAGTACGGCGGACGTTCCCGATGGCGCTCGATCTTGGCGGCCATGGGGGCCTGCTGCGCGAGGTGCTTCAGGGCCGCGGCGGCATCCAGACTCTCGTAGAGACCGACCTGTCCTTCTCGCTGGCGCGGCGCGCGCAGGCGCCCCGCGTCGTCGCCGACGAGGAGTTCCTGCCCTTCGCGCCAGGCACGTTCGGCCTCGTGCTGAGCTGCCTCAGCCTGCACTGGGTCAACGACCTGCCGGGTGCGCTGCTGCAGGTTCGCAACGCGCTCAAACCCGACGGGCTCCTGCTGGTCTCGCTGCTCGGCGGCGACACGCTGCACGAGCTGCGGCGCGCCCTGCTCGAGGCCGAGGCGGAAACAGCCGGCGGCGCTAGCCCGCGCGTTTCGCCCTTTGCCGATGTGCGCGAAGCCGGCGCCCTGCTGCAGCGCACTGGCTTCGCGCTGCCGGTAGTCGACTCCGACACCATAACGGTGTCCTATCCCGACGCGCTGGCACTGATGCGCGACCTGCGCAACATGGGCGAGGCCAACGCGCTAACCGAGCGGCGGCGCTCGTTCAGCCGCCGCGACGTGCTGCTGCGCGCGGCCGAGCGCTACCAGACCCTGTTCGCCGATGCCGCCGGGCGCATTCCGGCGACTTTCCGGATCGTCACCCTGACTGCCTGGGCGCCGCACGCCGCGCAGCCCAAGCCGCTGCGGCCCGGCAGTGCCGCCGCGCGCCTCGCGGAGGCGCTCGGCGGTCAGGAGCGGCCGGCAGGCGAAAAGACCGGCCGCTAGCCCTGTCTCGCCGCCTTGACCACTCGCGCAAGTTCACGTACGCCACCGGCCGTCGAGGACAAAACAGGAACATGAGCGCCGGGATGCCGGTCGAACCGGGATACCGCGCGCCGGAACGGCGGCGCCACCGCCGCGTTTGATGTGCCAGCAACAGCGGGAGTGACAGCCATGCGGATCCTTCCCCTAGCCATGATCGGTCTGGCCGTGCTCGCCGCCGGCTGCGCCGGCCGCGACACGCAGCGCAGCGCGGCAACATCGACCCAGCAGTCCGGAGCCATGGCAACGACGGCCAACCCGGTGCAGGGTGATGCGATCGACCGCTACGCAGCGGCATACGAGCAGCAGCGGGGACGTCGCTTCTAGGACGAGCGCGACGATCGCGGCGCCGACTGATCGGCGCAGCGGTCTTCGGGATCGATCTCTACCGTCGAATGGGTGATGCCGAAGGTCTCGGCGAGCTGGCGCTTGACCGAGACCAGCACGGCGCCGGCCTGGGCGCCCGGCAGCAGCCGCAGATGCAGCGTCGCGATCGGGCTGCCCGAGGTCAGCGACCAGACATGCACGTGATGCGCATCGGCTACGCCGGGCACGCCCGCGAGGCTGTCCCGGATCTCAGCCGCGTCCATGCCCTCCGGCGTGCCTTCGAGGAGGATGTGGCCGGCGCGACGGACGATCTGCCAGCCGCTACGCACGATCAGCGCCGCGACGAAGAGTGACAGCAAAGGATCGATCGGCGTCCAGCCGGTCGCCAGGATGACCAGGGCCGCGGCGATGGCGGCAAGCGAGCCGAGCAGATCGCCGACCACATGCGCGAGCGCGCCGGCGACATTCACGCTCGCCGTTCCGCCGCGCAGGATGGCGAAACTTGCTAGATTCACGAGCAGCCCGAGCGCCGCGATCGCCAGCATGGTTGTGCTGAGGATCGGGACCGGCGCCATGAAGCGCTGCACCGCCTCGACCGTAATCCACACCGTCAGTACCAGCAGCACGATGCCGTTCACGAACGCGGCGAGCACTTCGAGCCGGCGATAGCCATAGGAGCGCTTCGGGTCGGCTGGCCGCCGGCCGAAACGGATGCCGGCATGCGCGAGCGCCAGCGCCGCGACATCCGTCAGCATGTGTCCCGCATCGGCGATCAGTGCCAGAGACCCCGACAGGATGCCGCCGATCAGTTCGGCGACCATGAACCCGCCAGTCAGCGCCATCGCCCACAGGATGCGGCGCTCCGCGCCGGCGCCGGTCGGGTGATGCGCATGGCCCCAGTCATGGTGATCGTGGTGCACATGGGTATGCGTATGGGTCTGACCCGCAGCGCTCATGCAACGATATCCACCTGCTGCAGCTGATTGCCTGCCCCCAATATGGGCAGTCCCGTTGCTGGAGGGTCAAGGCCGCGGAACGCGCATGAGGGGTCGCGGATTGCCTAGGACATGCCTGTACCCCACGAACGCCAGCTAGACAGCACGCTGTCGCTATTGCGCGAAGGCTATCATGTTCTTGCGGGGGGCGCGCCGAACGTTGGTTTGCGGCATCGTCCAACAGGCACGCGCCGGCTCGCTGCAACCTCCGCCGGACAGCGCGTTGCATGTGATCGCAGACTATCGCGAGGCGAGAGGCTATGGCCGAGATCCTGCGGCGACACGTCGTAACGCATCTCGGTGGTGAGCAGGCGCACGGCGGTCTTGACGAGTGCGATCGTAATGCGTTCGCCGGGGCAGCGGTCGCCGGTGTGGAAGTCGCCCGCGCCTTGCGGGATGAGGTTGTTGGCATCGCCGTTCTGCATTGCCGCGCAGTCAGCTCGTGATGATGAACGTGCGGCAAGTGCAATGATACTCTGGACGGCTCTGGCGTCTTCAGTTCGCAACAGCGACCCGCTTCCTGCAGACGACCATCAAGGAGTCGAAAAGATTGAGTGGCACGGTGATCCGATCCAAGAAGCCGGGCGAGGGAACCCTGAGCGCCTTCGGCAGGTACCGCGCCGCGCGTGAGAGGAGATAGCTCGCCGGGAAATACCAGCATGGACGCTTGGTGAGGATCACTTCAAGGCCCGCTGCCTGTGCCGCGCGGCGTAGGGTGTGCCGATCGAAATAGCCGATGTGAGCGATCCGATAGTGCCACCATTTCCAACCGAACAGGCGGGCGGCGAGCGACCCGACATCGGGCGTCACGAAAACAGCAATGCCTTGTGGCGACATCGTTGCAGCGATCGTGCGCATCAGGCCGACCGGGTCCGGCACGTGCTCGATAACGTCCACTACGGTCACGACATCATAGGGACCTTGCGCGCTGCGGTTCGGCAACACGCCATGATGGACCGGAAGTCCACGCGCACGAGCGCGGGAATGGAGGGCTACGGAAGGCTCTATCCCTTCTGCCGCGTAGCCAAGCGCGATCGCCTGCTCGACCAGGACGCCGGACCCGGCGCCGACGTCCAGCAACCGGCCATTCGGGCGCACGCGCCCCACCGCTTCCAGCAGCTTGCGCTGCTGCAAGGCCCTTTGACGGGACGTGGCCTCATAGTCCTCGTCCGCCATCTCAACGTAAAAGTCGAGCACGTCCGTCATGGTCGCGCACTGGAGGAAGCCGCACGCCTCGCATCGGAAGATGTCGCCCGTCCGCCCGTAATCGGCGTCGGTGATTTTGAACAACTCGCTGCTCAGCCGATCGGGCAGAGTCCCGCGCCTTATCAGGCGCAGCTCGCTCGAGCCGCAGATCCAGCATGGGCCTACGCCGGCAACCGCGGGAGCGCGCGTCATCGCGGTGACGCCTCGTCTGCGGCGGATTCGCCAAGCGACATTCCTAGCTCCACCAGACGCCAGCGGTCATTCTGCCAAGCGATCCTGCCAAACGCAGTCCCCTCCTCCGCGTCCGTGCGCAGGACGGCGTAGCGCCGGCAGTCGCTGCAGAGGATCCGGATAGCGGCTGCATTGCGCTGGATCATGGCCGCGCCATCGATTCCGCGGACGATGTGCAGCTTGCTATAGTAGGTCGGTACCATGTCGTACCACGGCACGAAGATAACGCTGCCGTCCGGCACCAAGGCGCGCAGCAGCACCCCGATCTGAACCGCATTGCTTCCTTCGGGGCGGAAGGCGCGGAATTTCTGGTAGTCCTGCGGCAGCCGCAGCAACACCAGCAGCACAGGCGTTGACAGCAGACCAATGCGGAGCAGGCTCGCGGTCCTGGCCTCCGTGGCGGACGAAGCGAGTGCGAGGGGCCCGAGGCGATCCGCGACGAATCCGGCAGCCAAGGCAACCGGCAGCGCCCCCAGCACGAGCTGATATTCGTGAATGAAAGTGTGCTGCGGCATCAGCGCGGACCAGAGCGCCCACATGGCGAGCAAGGGCGCCAGGATCAGCCAGTTCCTATCCGCCCCCGCACGCGAAGCTTTGCCGGCGATCTGCGCGAGAAGGAAGATCAGGGCGAACAGACCAACGAGGCCGAGCAGACTCAGCCGGCCGAGCCAGGTTGCCAAGAGGCCCGACCACGACATGGCATGTTCCGGCGAGAAATTCGCCAAGTCGTGCAGCCGCGTGTCTCCGGCGACGGAAAAATCCGCCAGGCCCGCGCGGAACATGGCGCGTGCGATCAGCCGCGTTGCCAACCCCTCGACCTCGTTCGCATAAAGGGCGAAGGTGGCAGCGATCGCCGCCACGCCCGCGGCCGCGTAGGCCGTCAGAGCCAGCATCGCCCGGCGCGACCTGAAGATCGCCAGGTAAACCGCGAGTCCCGGCAGGGCGAGGACCGGCTCCCAAGTGGTGAAGCATGCCAGGGCAAAAAGGAGGGAGCCCATCGCCACCGTTCTGCATTGGTATGCCGCATCCAGCATCGCGCGGTGGAACGCCACGAATGCCGCGAACGCCAGCAGAAGCGCCAGATGGAGGTGAAGCCAGACATGGCCGTATTTGACCACGATCGGTGCGTTCAGGAGCACCAACGTCCCGAAGGCAGCGGCGATCAGTGACGCCGACTGACGGAGCCACAGAAACAACAGTGCCGCCTGCAGCGCGACCAGCGACAGGCTGGAGGCGTGCACGAGCAGCTCACCGTCCGACCGGAAGGCGGAGAAGAGCCACCCCAGGAAGATGGGGCCGAATGGAGGCCAGTGGATGTAGAAATCCGGCTCGCTGGTGATCGGGGAATTGTTCTGGACCGGCACGCCGCCGAGCGCGATGACGCCGTGTTCTGCAAATGATCGCGCCATGGTCGCGAAATGCGCGCTCACCCATGCATGCGGATAGTCGAACCGATCGATGACAAAGAGGGGCCAGACGAAAAGGGCCGCAGTGACTACGGCGACGACGGACAGGAGCAGCTTCAGCCGCGCCAGGTCAGTAGACGAGGCCGGGACCAACCGATTGAATGCCGAGGCGAGCCCACCGCTCATGCCGCTCCCCAATCCTCGATCGGGATCGCACGTCGCTTCGCCCAGCGCGCGAGGGCTCTTGTCGGACTGACCGCGATCGCCGACCGCGCCCACTCCAGCAGCGGCCGATCGGATTCATGATCGGAATAGGCGAAATCAATTTCGCTACGGCCTGACGCCGCAAGCAGCCTAGCGATGCATTCAGCCTTGCGCCTGCCGTAGCAGTTGCCGTCCGCCAGCGCGCCCGTGAGCCGGCCGTCTTCCGACCAGACCACGCGACTGCAAATGACATCGTCAAACCCGAGGCGCCGCGCCAGAGGCTCCACATACGCGTCGAGGCTGGCGGTCGCCAGAATCACGTAATCGCCATGCGCCTGATGATCGCGGAGGCGCGCCAAGGCGCGGGATCTGATCCCTCGTGCGATCAAGTCATTGACGAACGATCCGGACCATTCTTCCAGTTCGCTGCGCCGGACGCCGCCCATGACAGCCGTCAGGAATGCCGTTTTGAGCCAGCTATTGTCCCGTACGCCGCTGAAATAAAGCGCAAGCGCGAATGGCAGCGACCACGTTCTCGCCAGGCGCTTTGGCTGCCTCACGATGAATCCGAGCAGGAAACGTCGGTACGTGTCGCCGTTGACCAGCGTACCGTCTAGATCGAAGACGACAACGCGCCTCATCGCGCGCCTCGTGCGATCGGCTTCGTCGCGAAGGCGACGTGCTGATTGAGGACGAAATTGGCCGCGAGCGCCGCGCCAGTGCTGATGACCTGCGCCGTGACGTAGTGGAGACGGAGCCACTCCACCAGCGCGGCGAATGCAGCGATGTTGAGAGCGAGCGTCGTCGCCGTGACGAGCGCATATCGGCCGAACTGCAGCAGGCAGGCGCCCTGGCTCCGGAAGACGAAGGTCCGCTGCAGCCAGAAATTGATCGGAACGGCGCAGAGAAATCCGGCCCCCGAGGACACCGTCTCCTGCCAGCCGGCGAGTTCCACTAGCGCGGAAAGGACGACGAGATGTGCCGTCAGCGCAGTGGCTCCCGCCAGACCGTACCGCATCACGCGGTGAATCGCGGGCGCAAGGACGTCAGCGGACTCGCTAACCACCTTGGTGCAGGAGAACTCGATCATGGCGCGCCGGCGCATCGATGCCGAACACCCTATGAACTAAGCGCATGGTAAGAGACGAGAATGTCCAGCCACGGCATGTCCACGAAGAAGAGCGCTGCCACCAGTAGCGCAAGGAACAGCACGAAGGAGATGAACGCGCCTTCCTTGTAGAGCTTCTCGGGCGTCTGGGACACCGAGCCGACGCGCAAGCCGATCTGCAGGTACCAGACGAACAGGACGCTGAAGAATGGTAGCGTCAGGATGAATTCGATCCGGTATTTGACCAGGAAGACGCCCAGGAAGAAGGCGGACATCAGCGCGTAGAAGAATGCCGACAGCAACAGGCTATTCTCGGTGTAGAACTTGAACGACTGCCGGTACCGTCCAGCCCGCTCCGGGTCGCCGATGAAGCGATATTCCGCATAGCGCTTGACCGTCATCAGGAATGCGCCACCCATCCAATAGGCGAGCAGCGCGCTGGAAGGCGGAAACTGGTCCGGCGCCAAGGCAGACCAGCCGAGGATGAACCGCAGCGGATTGTTCACCGACTCCGACAGCGCGTCGAGGAAGGGCCGGTCCTTCGTACGGAGCGGCTGGACGTTGTAGGCGATCCCCATGGCGAGAAGAGCGGTCGAGGCCGCGAGGAAGTGCGGCGACAGGGACAAGGCCAGTCCCAAGCCCGCCGCCGCCAACCCGAGCCATTGGAGAAAAACCAGTTCCGGCCTGATCCGCCCGGTCGCAGACGGCCGAGTCCTTTTCAGCGGATGATGGCGGTCGAACTTGGCGTCGAGCCATTCGTTGATCGTGTAGTTCGCCGAGGCGATGCAGCAAGTGCTCACCACCGCAGTCAGGAGATTCAGTAAGGCGCCGCCATCAACGGGCGCGCCCAACGAGATCGCGAGCGCCGCCCCCGGCAGCATGAAGACGTTCTTGAACCAATGGTCGGGCCGCGCAATCGAGACGTAATCGGCGACGCCCCGCCAGCGATGCGGCGCGGCCGCTTGCGTCGTGGCACCCTGCTCCTGCACCAGCAAGCCATGATTGTGCATGTCGCATCCCCTGATCACCGGCCGGATCCACGCAAGCGCGTCGTAACTTGCGGTAGCGATATTTTTACAGGTGTTAATTCTAGGTCGTGCCGGTAAAGCGAAGGTAAAATCGCGAGCCTCGCGGCTCCGGGCGCCACCGTCCCGAAGCGTTTTCCTCGGGCGATTAACGCGAAATGAAAATATGAAGTAGCGGCTCTGCCGACGCCGCTCTGGCGATTCAGCAGGTCAGAGATAATCGCGCAGCATCGCGATGAGCGGCACATCGGCAGGCGGCATTGGATATTCCGCAAGCCGGTTGGGGCGCACCCAAGTCAGCTCCTGACCCTCGAGCGGTGTGACGATGCCGCGCCACTTGCGGCAGAGGTAGAGCGGCATCAACAAGTGGAAATCGGGGTAGAGATGCGAGGCGAATGTGAAAGGCGCGAGGCACGCGATCGTGATGTCGATACCGAGCTCCTCGCGCAACTCCCGCACCAGGGCTGCCTCCGGGGTCTCGCCCGCATGCACCTTTCCGCCGGGAAACTCCCACAAACCGGCCATGGGCTTGCCGAGAGGCCGGCGCGCCAGCAGAACGCGGTTGTCAGGATCGACTAGCGCTGCCGCAGCGACGAGCACCGTGCGCACGGGCCCTAGCGGCTGCCGGATATCGACCGATTCGCAGCCTTCGCCCTGCCCCGCCGGATTGAAAGCCATCACGTCCCCCTCAGCATCACGATTCCGCTGGCGACCACGCATGCGGCGGCGATGCGCGATGGACCGAACTTCTCCTTGAGGAACACTGTCGCAAGGAGTGCGGCAAAGACAACGCTTGATTCGCGCAGCGCTGCGACCTGCGCCATCGGTGCGATGCTCAAGGCCCAAACGACCAGCCAGTAGGCGCCCAACGACATCGCTCCGCCAGCAATGCCGACGCGCCAGTTGTTGCGGACGAAGGCGAACGTCCTTCGTCCATGCCAGAGCAACGACATCGCCGCGAGCGGCAGGCCGCTCATGACGAACAGCCAGAGCGTATACGCGTGCGGCGATCCCGTCGCGCGCGCGCCGAGCCCGTCGACGACCGTGTAGGCCGCGATGAACGCCGCCGTGCCGAGTGCATAGGGCACCGGAAGATGGCTCGCGCGCAGGGCGCCTCTGTGGAATGCGAGGCTCGCTATGCCAACCGCGATCACGAGCACGGCCAGCGCGCTGAGAGGCGTCAGACGGTCTCCCGCGATGAGCACCGCGGGCAGCAGGACGAACACGGGTGCCGCACCGCGCGCGATCGGATACACCTGCCCGAGATCGCCATAGCGGTACGCCTGGATCAGGAAAATGTGATAGCCGGTCTGAAGCGCGAGCGAGATGGCGAAGTATGGCCAGGCGCCCGCCGGCGGCACCGGCACGAAGGGCAGCAGGCACAACGCGATCAGCGAGGCGCCATTGGCGATCAGAGTCATGACCAAGAGCCGGTCGCCCTTGACCTTGAGGACGATGTTCCAGCCCGCGTGCAGCAGCGCCGATAGCAAGACGAGCGCTACGACGCCGGCATCCATTTCTCAGGACTTCCACTCAGCTCCGGTAGCTGCCGTTGATATCGATATAGGCGTGCGTCAGGTCGCAGGTCCACACCGTGGCCTTAGCGCGGCCGACGCCGACATCGACATCGATCACGATGTCGCGGCCCTGCATGTGGCGCGCGACCGGCGCTTCGTCATAGCCGGGCACCACTTCGCCCTTGTACGTGATCGGCACGCCGCCGATCTTGATCACGAGCTTGTCTCGGTTCGCCTTCTCGCCGGCGCGGCCGACAGCCGCGACGATGCGGCCCCAATTGGCATCGCCCGCGGCGATCGCCGTCTTCACCAGCGGCGAGTTGCCGATGGTGAGGCCGATCTTGCGCGCGGCCTTGCTCGAGACCGCACCACTGACGTTGATCGTCACGAATTTCTGCGCACCCTCGCCGTCACGCACGACCTGATGCGCTAGGTCGAGAATCAGCGCATCTAGCTGCGTACGGAAATCCTTGAGCGCCGCGTCGGCGGCGTTGGCGATGCGCTTGTGCTTGGCCTGGCCGGTCGCGGCCAGCAGCACGGTGTCGCTGGTCGAGGTATCGCCGTCGACGGTGATGCAGTTGAACGAGCGCTCGACGGCACTGTTGAGCAGCTTCTGCAGCACGGGGGCAGGCAGCTTCGCATCCGTGAAGACGAAGCAGAGCATCGTCGCCATGTCGGGCGCGATCATGCCCGAGCCCTTGCAGAAGCCGTTGATCGTCACCTTGACGCCGCCGATCGATGCCTGGCGCGTGGCGCCCTTGGCGAAGGTGTCGGTCGTCATGATCGCCGCCGCCGCCGGCTTCCAGGCCGAAGCCGACAGCACCTTGTGCATGCCGGGCAGTGTGGCGATGAGCTGCGCCACCGGCAGCTTGACGCCGATCACGCCGGTCGAGGCGATGAACACGTCCTGCGGCGCGCAGCCGACCAGTTTCGCGGTTGCTGCCGCCTCCGCGGCCACCGCCGCGTGGCCGTCGCGGCCCGTGAAGGTGTTGGCGTTGCCAGCATTAACGACGATCGCGCGGGCCCTGCCGCGCTTCACCTGCTTGCGGCACCACTCGACCGGCGGCGAGGCGGTCTGCGACTTCGTGAACACCCCGGCCATCGTCGTGCCGGGCGCCAGCTCCGCGAGCATCAGATCCTCGCGCCCCTTGTAGCGCGTGCCCGTGGCGCCGGCCGCGAGGCGCACGCCGGGAATCTCCGGCAGATCGGGAAACCGTTCGGGGGCGAGCGGGGAGATAGGGTGCATGGCGCTTCCAGCAAAGGTGCGGTGACGCTTGCCTCTTACGGACAATCGCCCGCCTGGTCCAGACCCTTGTTCAAAGCGTCATCGCCGGGCTTGGCCCCAGCCGCCCATAATCCAACTAGCT
>DATAAP010000454.1:0-4301 GCA_036260035.1 Alphaproteobacteria bacterium
GCCACGCCGTCGTGGCGCTCTTTCACCTGTCTTCTGTTCCGCCGCACTGCTGCTGACGGCGGGGCTCGCGGCAGCCCAGCAGCCGATGCAGACGCCGCCCGTGGTGGTGCGCGGCGAGTCCGCACCAGGCTCGCTGACAGTACCCGCGCCCGAGGACGCGCGGGAGATCATCAACCGCACGCCGGGCGGAGTGGAGATCGTTCCGGCCGAGCAGTTCCGCGACACCCGCGCGACGACACCCAAGGACATGCTGGACTTCGTGCCCGGCGTGTTTGCGCAGCCGAAATTCGGCGAGGATTCGCGGCTCGCGATCCGCGGCTCGGGCCTCTCGCGGAACTTCCACTTGCGCGGGCTGCGGCTCCTGCAGGATGGCGTGCCGCTCAATACGGCCGATGGATCGGGCGACTTCCAGGAGATCGACCCGCTCGCCTACCGCTATCTCGAGGTCTACAAGGGCGCCAACGCGCTGCAGTTCGGGTCGGCCTTCCTGGGCGGCGCGGTCAACTTCGTGACGCCGACCGGCTATGACTTCCCGCGCTTCGTCGGCCGGGCCGAGTACGGCAGCTTCGACAGCCGCCGGTTCCAGCTCGGCTCGGGCGGCGTGCATGGCGGGTGGGACTACTTCGTCACGCCGACTTGGTCACTGTCGAGCGGCTTCCGCGATCACAGCGCGTTCGACAACAAGAAGCTGAACTCCAATATCGGCTACCGCATCGACGATGCGACCGAGACACGCTTCTATTTCGGCTACAACAACATAGACCAAGAGGTGCCCAGCTCGGTCTCAAAAACCAGCGCCTTGAACACGCCGCGGGCGGTAGCGCCGATCAACATCCTCAACAACTACAAGCGCGATATTGAATCGGTGCGGCTCGCCAACCGCACTACCTTCCTGATTGGCGACTACGAGGTCACCGCGGGCGCCTACGCGCTCGACCGCAGCCTGTTCCATCCGATCTTCCAGGTCATCGACAGCTACAACCGGGACTACGGCGCCTTCGTACGCGCGAACTCGGAGGGAACACTGTTCGGCAATCGCGACCGCTTCTTCTTCGGCGCGAACCTGAACACAGGCACCAACGACAACAAGCGCTTCGTCAACAATCGCGGCTCGCGCGGCGCCCTTACGTTCGATACGCAGGAGGATGCGTTCAACGTCGACCTGTTCGGCGAGAATCAATACTTCTTCGTGCCGCAGGTGGCGCTCGTCACCGGGGCGCAAGTCAACCATTCGTCGCGCAAGGCCAAGGACCGGTTCCTCGCCGATGGCAACGACAGTGATGAGCGCGACTACAACAGCGTCAACCCGAAGCTGGGGTTGTTGTGGGAGGTCGACCGCAACACGCAGGTCTTCGGCAATGTCAGCCGCAGCAGCGAGCCACCCAGCTTCAGCGAGCTGAATCCGACTGCTTCGCCGGGCTTTGCGCGGCTCGAGCAGCAGAAGGCGGTCACCGCGGAGATCGGAACGCGCGGCCGCCGCGAGGACTATGCCTGGGACGTTTCGCTCTACCGCGCCTGGATCAAGGATGAGTTGCAGCTCTTCACGCAAGGCGACGGCTCGACTCAGGCCGCCAATGCCGACCGCACGATCCACCAGGGACTCGAGCTCGGCTTCGATGTAACCGTCGCGAAGGCGATGCTGGCGCCGGGCGACAAACCCGACCGGCTGTGGTGGCGCAACGCCTACACCTACAGCGACTTCCGCTTCGACGACGATCCGCGCTTCGGCGATAATAAGCTGCCCGGCGCGCCGCCGCACTATCTGCGCAGCGAGCTGCGCTATGTGCATCCGGACGGCTATTATTTCGGCCCCAACATCGAGTGGGTGCCGTCGACCTACTTCGTCGACAATGCGAACACGCAGAACACGGAGCCGTACACGTTGCTCGGCTTCAAAGCCGGCTACACTTTTGCCAACGGCCTCACCGTGTTCTTCGACGGCCGTAACTTGACCGACGAGAAGTACATCTCGAATGTCAGCGTTGTTCCGGTGGCGACCCCGGCGAATTCGAACGTCTATTTTCCTGGCGACGGTCGCGCCCTGTTCGCCGGTATCGAGTATCGCTGGTAGGCCGGACGCGGCGCGGCACGGATTCGGCGATGCCGGAATCACGCGAAGGGCAGTTGTCCGAGGGGCGGCTCAGTCCGGCCGTGCCCCGCCGTGTGCGCGTCTTGTCATTGACGGGCGCGGTCGTCCTTCATGCGGCGATGGTGGCGGTGGCGGCCCTGTATGCTGCCCCGCAGCTGCCGCCGGTCTTGTCGGAAATCGAGGTCGTGCTGGTGGAGCAGCTCGCGGAGGTTATGCCGAGCGAGCCGGTGGAGGAAGTCCGCGATACTCGCTCAGGAGTCGCAGAGGTGCCGGAAAGCACCGTCGACATTGACCCGCTGCCCACTGCCGATGCGCGGCCAGAGGCTGCGCCAGAAGCCTCATCGCCATCGGAATCCGTGGCGCAGGTCGAGCCGACGCCTAAGCCTGTGGCTGCACCACCCGCGCCGTTGCCGCCGCCGGCGCCGCGCCGTCCCACGCTGCCACCCGCAAAGGCGGAGCCGCGTCCTGCGGCGGTGGCAGAACCGGCCGCGGCAGCCTTTTCCGAACCTCCGGCCGTCGCCATCGTTCCGGCGCCGCCCGCCGCAGTTCGGAGGCCGGATGCCGACTATGTGGGTACGCTGCTCGGCTGGCTCGAACGCTACAAGGAGTATCCACGCGCGGCGCGGCTGCGGCGCATCGAAGGAACTGCGGTCGTGCGGCTCACCATTCTCGCGGATGGCCGTCTCGGTTCATTGACTCTGGCGCGCAGCAGCGGACATCAGGTGCTCGACGAGGCGTCTCTCGATATGGTGCGCCGGGCAACGCCGCTGCCGCGGCCGCCGGCAGGTCCGGTGGACCTTGATGTACCGATCGTTTTCGCGCAGGGCGCCCGATGACCGCGGGAGCGAGGCCCCGGCTCGTTTGGCGCGCACTGTCTCTGCTGCTGTGCATATTGCTACTCGCGTCGGCGCGTGACGCGCATAGCCATGCTGTGCTGCTGGAGTCCGTTCCGATGCAGGGCGCCACGTTGGAGGCGGCGCCGCAGGAGATCATGCTGCGCTTCAACGAGCCCGTAGCGCCGGTCGCGCTGCGCCTGCTCGATGCGGCAGGGCAGTCTATCGAGCTGCCTCCGCTCGATGCGCGGGCGGACAGCACAGTCCGCGTGGCTCTCGCCGATGCCTTGCGCGCCGGCACATATCTCGTGTCGTGGCGCGTCGTCTCGGCCGACTCGCACCCGATCGGCGGCTCTTTCGCATTCTCGGTCGGTGCTGCGCTGTCATCCCAGCTCGCCGACGGTCAGGTGCGTCGCGAGAGCGCATGGAAGCTGGCGGTCATCGTCAATCGAACGATCGGCGATGCGGCGCTCCTGATCGCAGCGGGCGGCGCGCTGGCGCTGGCCCTCGTGTTTCGCGGCACGGCGCCGCACGGTGCGGTATCTGGTCTTGCCATTGCCGTTGCGGTCGCGCTCGCGGCGGCGACGCTATCGGTTCCGCTGGCGCGCGGCTGGATCGCGGCTGCACCCGCCGCGTCGCTGTTCGATTCGGCAACATGGTCACTCGGTACCGATGCGCCGCATGGTGCGCGCATCGTGGCAATCGTATTCGGCCTGCTGTGCGTCGGCCTTGGCCTGCGGAGCGGGCGGTCACGATGGCGGCACGCCGCTTTGATCGCCGGCGCGCTGATCGCCTGCGCCGGCGTGCCGCTCTCCGGTCATGTCGCGGCGCTGGTGCCGGCATGGCCGGGGCAGGTGGCGCTATTCCTGCATGCGGCAGGCGCTGCCTTCTGGCTCGGCGCGCTGCCGCTGCTGGCGCTGTCCTTAGGACGGTCACCGCCCGCGGAGGTGCATCGCCTGCTGCGCCGGTTCTCGGCCATGGCGATTCCGGTCGTCGCCGCGCTCGTGTTGATGGGCGTCGGCGTCGCGCTAACGCGGATAAGCAGCGTCGAGGCGCTGCTCGACAGCGCGTACGGCCGCATCTTGCTGGCCAAAGTCGCGCTGGCGGCACTCATGCTGGCGCTCGCCGCCGCCAATCGCCGTCTGACCCAATTTGTCCCGGCAGGAGGCCGCGCCGTCACGCGGCTCAGGCGCAATGTGCGGCTGGAGATCGGCTGCGCGGCAGCGATCCTTACGGTCACCGCATGGCTAGGCCACACACGGCCGCCGGCCGACATGCTAGAGACCCACACGCATACCGCCGGCCGCGCATTCGTCGCCGTGGACGCGGACTGCGCCTCGGTGCTGGTCGAGGTCTTTCCCGGAAAGCCGGGTACGAAT
>DATAAP010000455.1:0-8120 GCA_036260035.1 Alphaproteobacteria bacterium
CGGCTGCGCGTATCGAGCCGCAGCCAGCTCGGCGATTCGGTGATCGGCACCGGGATCCCGTTCCGCGCCCGCGGCGACCACCCGCGCTATCTGCGCATGCTCGAGGCCGTCATGGGCAACACGGCCGGCGTGCGCCGGATGGGCGCCGCGGCGCTGGACCTCGCCTATGTCGCGGCCGGCCGCTTCGATGGCTTCTTCGAGCTTGGCCTTTCGCGCTGGGACATGGCCGCGGGAATCGTCATCGTCCGCGAGGCGGGCGGCTTCGTGTCCGAGATCGACGGCGGGCGCAACCCACTCGCGAGCGGCAGCGTGCTCGCCACGAATGACCGCCTGCGCGGGCCTTTGGCCGAGCTGCTGCAGAACGCCGATCGTGAACAGAAGCTTAAGACCGCTCCCTCGGGCTGAGCGCCGCGCCCGGTGACCGCCGGCGGTTGCAGCTATGCAAGCGCCGGGGACGCCTTATTGGCGGCTAAATTAATTGCTCGTATACCATCCGTGGTTTATCGTCCGTCGCGCAATGCGGAACCTGGGTGCGAATCGAGCCCGTCTGTTGTCGCGCCTTTCAGGCGCGTACGCGCGATTTCTGACATCCGCGTTGCTCCTTTCCTCGGTGGCAATCGTTCCGGAAGCTTCGGCCCAGCAGCAGCTTCGCCAATCGCGCAGCCAGGTCGAGGTCGACTGGAGCGTGCTCGACGAGCTGACCAACGAGCCGCAGGCCCGAATCATCCTGCGTCCGCCAAGTGCCGCTCGCACGCCCGCAGCGACCGCGCCAGCCGAATCGGCGGCACCCACCAAGCCGGCTCAGCCGCCCCTGCAGGCAAAGAAGCAGCCGACGTCGGAAAAGAAATCGAAGACCGCAACGAGCAAACAGGCGCCGCAGCCGCAGAAGACCGCCAAGCCCGCCCCGGAGGGCAAGGCCGTCCCGGAGAAGAAGGCCGAGGCCAGGGTCGCGACCGCGCCTGCCTTCACGCCACCACCTCCGCCGCCGGTCTTCAACGACAAGCCGCCGGGCCGCGCGGCCGCCGCCGAGCCGACTCCGGCAGCGGCTCCCGGTGCCGTCCCGCCGCCTCCGCCCAGTGTGATGGTGCGCGCAGTGAGTTCGGCGCCGCTTGCCCCGACTCCGCTAGCGCCGCGCCCTGCGGAGCCGGCCGCCGCAGCCCCGGCCGCGACGCCCGCGCCGGTGGCCGTTGCGCCCCCCGCCGCCGAAGCGCCGCAGCCAGAGCCCGCAGTCTCAGCGCCCCCGCCTGCCCCAGAGCCCGCGCCCGTCGTAGCAGCACCCGCCCCCGCGGCCGAGCCGCCGCCCGCCGCACCGCCGGCGGTACGTCAGGTCGCGACCTCGCCGGCGGCCGAGGCGGCCCCGGCGCCCGGACAGCAGCTTGCAGCGCTGCCGCCGACCAGCCTCGGCAGCGACGGCCGTCTGGCGGTGGTCTCCTTCGCGACCGGAACCGCCGACCTGCCGGAGGCCGCGCGCACGCTGCTCGAACGGACCGCTGCCGAGATGAAGCGCGACGAGAGCGCGCGGCTGCAGCTCGTCGCCTATGCCGCCGGCAGCGACGACACCAGCAGCCAGGCACGTCGATTGAGCTTGAGCCGTGCCCTTGCCGTGCGCTCTTATCTGATCGAACATGGCGTGCGCAGCACCCGCATGGATGTGCGCGCGCTTGGCAACAAGGTGCCCGAAGGTCCGCCCGACCGCGTCGATGTGATGCTCGTGCGCCGCTGAGGCGGCGGTCCTGCGCGGCCGGGGGCACCCCCAACCTCAGGGGGCATGGCCCGAGATGACCCGGCCGCATCGTTTTCTTCTGCCGATGATCCTGCTGCTCGTGGCCGTGCTGCTCGCGAGCGCGCTGCTGTGGCGGGGCTTGCAATTCGCGTTCCAGGCGAACGTGTTTCTGAACACGCTGATCTTCGCAGTCCTGATTTTCGGAATTGCCTACAACATCTACCAGGTGCTGCGGCTCAATCCCGAGGTCACTTGGATCGAGGGCTTCCGCCGCAACCAGCCGGGCCTGTCGCTGACCCGGCCGCCGCGGCTACTGGCACCGATGGCGACAATGCTGGGCGAGCGCAAGGGGCGCATCAGCCTGTCGGCGGTTTCGCTGCGCTCGCTGCTCGACACGATCGGCTCCCGCCTCGACGAATCGCGCGATCTCGGCCGCTATCTGATCGGGCTGATGATCTTCCTCGGGCTGCTCGGCACGTTCTGGGGCCTGCTCGAGACAGTCAGTGCCGTCAGCGGCGTCATTTCCGGCCTGTCGACCGCGACCGACGTGGCAACGCTGTTCAACGATCTGCAGAGCGGTCTAAAGGCGCCGCTGTCGGGTATGGGCACGGCGTTCGGCACGTCACTGCTCGGCCTCGCCGGCTCGCTCGTGCTCGGCTTCCTCGATCTGCAGACTGCCCGTGCGCAGAACCGGTTCTACAATGAGCTCGAGGAATGGCTGTCGAGCCTCACCCGGCTGTCGAGCGGCGGCCCGGTCTCCGACGGCGACCAGGCGGTCCCCGCCTACATCCAGGCGCTGCTCGAACAGACCGCCGACAATCTCGAAAACCTGCAGCGCACCATGGCGCGAACCGAAGAGAGCCGCGCCGCCGGCAACCAGACCATGTCCTCGCTCGCCGACCGCCTGACCCAGCTCACAGAGCAAATGCGCGCCGAGCAGAGTCTGATGGTGCGGCTTGCCGAAAGCCAGCTCGAGCTCAAGCCCATCCTCTCCAAGCTCGCGGAAGCGGCGGGCCGCGGCGGTCTTGGCATCGACGATTCGACGCGCACGCATATCCGCAGCCTCGACGTGCACATGGCGCGGCTCGTGGAGGACAGTAGCAGCGGCCGCGCGCAGCTGATCCAGGAGATACGCAACGAGATCCGGCTGCTCGCGCGCACCATCGCCGCGCTCGCCGAAGAAGAGCGCTGAGCACCCATGCCTGGCGCGATTTCCCGCCGCCGCTACGGCGAGATCAGCACCTGGCCTGGCTTCGTCGACGCGCTGGCGACGCTGGTGATGGTCATCGTCTTCGTGCTGATGATCTTCACGCTGTTCCAGTTCTACCTGAAGGACCTGATCTCCGGCCGCGAGCAGGCTCTAGCACGCCTGTCGCAGCAGATCGGCGAGCTCGCCGACATGCTGGCGCTCGAGCGGCGCACGACCGCGGAGCTGCGCCTGACCGTGAGCCAGCTCTCGGCGGAGCTGCAGGCTTCGACGACCACGCGCGACCGACTGGTTCAGGAGCTCGCGGCCGCGAACGCCCGGGCGGATGCCATGGGCCAACAGGCCGCGAAGGTTGGCGCCGATCTCGAGGATGCCTTCAAGGTCATCTCTGCCGACAAGGAGAAGATCGAGGCGCAGCTGCGCGAGCTCGACGCACTCCGCCGCAATGTCGAGACGCTGACGATCCTCCGGCGCGAGCTGGAGGCGAAGCTTGCCGAGCAGGGCGGGGAGATCGAAAAGGGCAAGCAGGCCCTCTCCGAAGAACGCAAGCTGAGCGAAGACGCCAAGGCCCGCGCCGATCTCCTGACCCGCCAGATCAACGCGCTGCGGCAGCAGCTCGCCGCGCTCAACGAGGTGCTCGGCGCCAGCGAGAAGAAGGCGCAGGAACAGCAAGTGCAGATCGCCGATCTCGGCCGCCGCCTCAATCTGGCGCTCGCCAGCCGCGTCGAGGAGCTGGCGCGCTACCGCTCCGAGTTCTTCGGCCGACTGAGGCAGATTCTCGGCGAGCGCACGGACATCCGCATCGTCGGTGACCGCTTTGTCTTCCAGGCGGAGATCCTGTTCAATGCCGGCTCTGCTGAGCTGGAGCCGGCCGGCCGCGCGCAGATCGCGCGCGTCGCCGACGCGCTCAAGGAGATCGGCGACAAGATCCCGACCGAGATCAATTGGGTGCTGCAGGTTGACGGGCACACGGACAAGCGGCCGATCCAGACGGCGCAGTTCCCGTCCAACTGGGAATTGTCGGCAGCGCGCGCGATCTCGGTCGTGAAGTTCCTGATGAGCCAGGGCATCCCGGCCGAACGCCTCTCCGCCGCCGGCTTCGCGGAGTTCGCACCCATCGATGCGCGGGACGACGAGATCGGCTGGCGGCGCAACCGCCGCATCGAGCTCAAACTGACCAACCGTTAGTTCCATGCCGGCGATGACGCTGCTCGGCGTCGCGCTGCTGCTGCTTATCCTGCACCAGCTCGCCTGGGCCGCTGTGCGGTTGGTGCTGGCGCTCGCCGCGCGCTGGGCAGCGCCGCTGGCCGCCTCGCGCAGCTACGTGCGCGATCATCCGATCAACGCCTGGGCAGGCGCGCGCTTTCCACGCAGCCACGCCTTCCTCAAAGCCCGCTTCGACTCGACCGAGTTCACCGGCCTGCCGCTGACATTGATCGCCGTCGCCGCCTTCTACCTTGCGGCACTCTTCGGCGGCCTGGTCGACGAACTCTTCGAGGCCGAAGGACTCGCGCGCGTCGATGACGAAGCGGATCGACTGGTCGGGTACCTGCGCGGTGATGCCGGCTTCCGCGTATTCCTGTGGCTCACCGATCTTGGCGCCGGTCCGACCTTTGTCGCCGTAGGACTCGTGGCCACCACCTTCTTGGTGATCGAGAACCGTCTGGCTTACGTGCCTGCCATGTGGACCACTCTATTGGGCGCGCAGACGACGACGTGGATCGGCAAGTACGCGATCGCCCGCACGCGCCCGGAATTCCTCGACGTCGCGGCGGCCGTCGCACCGTCTTTCCCGAGCGGGCATGCCACTGCGGCGATGGCGGTATACGGCTTCCTCGCCTACGTCGTGGTGCGCCGCGTGGGCTCGCGCCGCGTGCGATTCGAAGTGATCTACTGGACCGCCATGCTGATCGCGTTGATCGGCTTCAGCCGCATCTACCTGCGCGTCCATTTCCTTAGCGACGTGCTGAGCGGATTTCTGGTCGGCGGGTTCTGGTTGCTGGTCGGCGTTGCAGTGGCGGAATGGCTGCGCGCGGCGCGGCAGCGGTGAGCTAGGCGGCCGGCAGCTCGATCGTCATGCGCAGGCCATGGGGCTTGCGGTTCTCCGCGAAGACGCGGCCGCCCATGGCCTCGACATTGCGGCGCACGATCCACAGGCCGATGCCGAAATTGTTCTTGCTGCCCGACGGCGTCCCGCTCAGCGGACGGACCGAGTAGTAGCGGTCGAAGATGCGGTTGAGGCGGTCGGGCGCTACACCCGGCCCCTCGTCCTCGACGACGAGGCGCGCGCGCTTGCCCTCGCGGCGCGCATGGACGCGAATTGCGCCGCGGGCCGGCGAGAAGCTCACGGCGTTGTCGAGCACGTTCTCGACCACCGTCTCGATCAGCTCGGCGCTGCCGATCACGGTCAGGCCATCGGCGATCTCAACCGTCACGCGCGGACCGTCGGTTGCCAGTCCCTGCCCGATTTCGCCGACGATCGCGCGCGTGATGTTGCTGAGGTTCACGCGTTCGCGCGGCGGGTCGAGCGAGTCGGCGGTGGCGCGGTCGAGACGCCGCGCCGTCGCGATCAGGCCATCGAGCTTGTCGAGGGACGAATTGATCGCCGCCAACGCCCGCGCCGCACGCGTGTCGTCGCTCGCCAGCCGCCGCCGGATCGGTTCGAGCGACTGGCGGATGATGCCGATCGGCGTCTTGAAAGCGTGCGCGTTGTCCTCCGCGGCGCGCCGCAGGCTCATCGCCGATTCCTGCAACGTGTCGACCATCCGGTCGAACTCATTGGCGACGACGCCGAGCTCCGGGATGATGTTCTTGTCGGAAAAGCGTCCGCCTTCGTCGGTGACGATGTTGCGCGCCGTGCGGCCGAAACTGACGAGGCTGTGCCAGAAATCGAAAAAGACGAAGAACACGATCGCCGCGAGCGCCAGGTAAATGGCGCCGGCGATGCGAACCTCGGGAAATTTCCAGTACGGCAGGCCGAGCGTGTAGTCGCCGAGCTCGCTCAACGTATTCGATGAAACGAGGCCCCAGCATCCGGTCGTCGTCAGCACCGGCGCGATCGAGGTCAGCAGCTCGATGCGGCCATCCGGCAGGTCGACGCGCAACGCCAGCGGAAAGTCGCCTTCGCAGCTCTGCGCCAGCCGCTGCAGGATACCGTCGTCGACCAGACGCTGGCGCTCGATGGCGAGGTCAGACGAGGCCACCGCGGGCGCCGCAGCGACGTAGAAGAATCCCAGAGGGTCGGTGGCGTTAGCCGGCCGGAACAGCAGCCTGACGCTGACGCTGCCAGCGGTATAGCGCGACAGCTCCTCGCCGAGCTGAGCATAGGGTATGCCATCGGCGCGGCTGAGAATCGGCGCCATCGCGCGGCCGATCAGCGCGCCCTTCTCGCGGATCGCGCCGAGCAGGATGCGCTGGCGCGCCTCATCTGCCTCGCGGAATTGCTCGTAGAGCACCACCGGAACGGCGGTGAAGACGACGATCAGCAGCACCAGCCGCGCGACGAGCGAGCGCGCCGCATAGGCCAGCATCCGGCCGGCCCTGCCGCCGCGGAGCTTGACCAGGCGCCACGTCGTGCGCCCATCCAATGCGTCAACCCGCATCGATCCAGCGATAACCGAAGCCCGGATAGTTTTCGAGCGCCGTGAAATCCGAGTCGATTGCGCGGAACTTCTGGCGCACGCGCTTCACCAGCGCGCGCACGTTAGCGCGATAGCCGTCCTCGCCCGAGCCGGCGCGGAAACCCGCGCCGCGCACCACGTCGTAGATCTCTCGATACGAGACATCGCGACCGGCGCGGCTCGCGAGGAGTTGGACGACCTTGAACTCCGTCAGGGTGAGGTCGACCTGCGTGTCGCGCCACATTGCGCGCGCGCTGCCAACGTCGAGGAAGAGCGGCCCATGCGAGCCGCTCGTAGCCGGGGCGCTGCTCTCGTTACCGGTCTTGGAGCCGCCGATCGCGAGGCGGAGGCGCTGCAGGATGATCGCGAAGCTGCGCGACTTGTCGATGAAGTCGACCGCCCCCTGCACCAGCGCCGCCTCTTCGTAGATCGGCTGGCTGTGGCCAGTGAGGAAGAGGATCGGCGTCGGACGTCCCGACGCACGCAGCTGGCGCAGCACGGCCGGCCCGTCGACATCCGGCATTTGCCAGTCGAGCAGCACGGCCGAAGCGGCTCCGCCTTTCTCGAAGTAATCGATGGTCGCGCGTCCGCCATCGAGGCCGACGGTCCGGTAGCCGTTGTCCTCGAGATTGCCGCACAGCGTCTCACGGAACAGCGGATCGTCGTCGACGACGACGACGGGAGTTACGGTCGATTCGGTTTCGGTGGTCATCATTTGCGGTTTTCGCTGTAGATGCGTTGCAGGCAGCGGTCTGCCGCCTCGCCTGTGGTCGCGCCGCTGCGGTCCTGCACGTTGTAGTGCAGCGCATAGAAATCGTTACGCTTGATGTCGAGGTAGAAATACACGTCGACGGCGCATTCTCCGGCCGCGAATTTCCAGATCTTCGCCGGTGCCGCGTCGCGCTCCTCGTTCGGCGCGCCGAGCAACGTCGCGGTCTCGCCGCGGCTCATGCCGACGAGCTTGATATCCGGCAGCGGCACCGTGGCCTCCGGCGGCTGCGGCTCTGGCTCCGCGGCCGGCGGCGGCACGGCAGCCGGACTCGCGGGCGGCTTCTCGGCAGGCGACGGCAGGCGTGCCACGCGTGCCGGCGGCCGCGGTCTCGGCGCCGGCGGCAAGGCCGGCTCGGCCACAGGCGCCGGTTCCGGCTCTATGACGACCATCTCCGGCTCAGGCGGATTGAGCGTCTCCTCGATGAAGGCGCAGGCGCCAAGCAACAGGAGCGCCGCGAGCGGTGCCGCGCGCACCACTCCCTCGACCGTCCGCGCCACCCCGTGTCTTGCAGCCATCCGTCGCAATTCTACCACCAGAAGCAGTGAATTCTAGAGCCGTTATAGAAGCTTGGCTGCTACGGCCAAGCTATCGGACAAATCACGCGGTCAATGCTTGGCATCCGCCAAGCCGATCACGATGTGATTTTCCCGTGACCGAAATAAGCTTAACAAAGAGTTTAATGTAATAAAGTTAATCGTTTGTTGAGCCCACTCCCACTTCTGAGAATTGCGGTCAGCTTGACGCGATTCGCTCAACGAGTGCGGGCGCGCAACCCGCGAGCCGCGATCACGATGCCGT
>DATAAP010000456.1:0-3080 GCA_036260035.1 Alphaproteobacteria bacterium
GAGCTGTCGCGACGGCGCTTCAGGGCACCGCCCTACACGGCGCGGCAGCTCAGACGGATCATCTACGGCTAAGGGAGGCGTGCGATGTGCGGGATCGTCGGCTATATCGGCAAGCGGGACGCGGCACCGATCCTCATGGAAGGGCTGCACCGGCTCGAATATCGCGGCTACGACTCGGCGGGCATCGCCCTCGCGCGCGAAGGCGAGCTGAAGATCGCCAAGTGCAAGGGCCGCGTGCGCGACCTCGAGAAGCGCCTGCCGGCGCGGTTCAAGGGAACGCCGGGTATCGCGCACACGCGCTGGGCGACGCATGGCGAACCGAGCGACCGCAATGCGCATCCTCATTGCGACGTGGCCAACCGGATCGCTGTGATCCACAACGGGATCATCGAGAATGCCGCGGCGCTGCGTGCGCGGCTGGAAGCCAAGGGAACGGTCTTCCGCTCGGAGACGGATACGGAAGTCCTGGCGCACCTGATCGCCGCGATGCCCGACGGTTCGCTCAAAGAGGCCGTCCGGTCGGCGTTGCAGCTCGTGACGGGCACGTACGGCCTCGCGGTGATCGACGCGATGCGCCCCGATACCCTTGTCGTTGCGCGCAACGGCAGCCCGGTCGTGCTCGGCATCGGCGAGCGGGAGATGTTCTTCGCCTCGGACCCCTCCGCGCTAGTGCGCCACACGCAGAGCGTCGTGCCGCTCGACGATGGTGAGCTCGCCGTGGTCCGCGCCGACGGATTCGAGACGTCGACCCTGGACGGCGGCTCCACCGCGAAGAGCCCGCTGACCATCAACTGGACGAACGAGGCCTTCGACAAGGGCAATTTCGCGCATTTCATGCGCAAGGAGATGTTTGAGCAGCCGGAGGCAGTGAAGAGGACGCTGAGCGGCCGGCTGGACGGCAGGTTCAAGACCGCGCATCTCGGCGGCGTCGACCTGACGGCGCGCGAGCTGCTCGATGTCAGGCGCATCAAAGTCTTGGGCTGCGGTTCGGCGCACATCGCTGGCCGGGTGGGCGCGCAGCTCATCGAGCAGCTGGCCCGCATCCCTGCCGATGCCGAGCCGGCCTCGGAGTTCCGCTATCGCAATCCGGTGATCGAGCGCGACACGCTCTATGTCGCCGTCAGCCAGTCCGGCGAGACGTTCGACACCCTGGCAGCCGTGCAGGAGGTCAAGCGCAAGGGCGGCAACGTGCTGGGAATCGTCAACGTGGTCGGCAGCACCATCGCGCGCGAATGCGGACGCGGCATCTACCTGCATGCCGGCCCGGAAGTCGCGGTGGTCTCGACCAAGACCTTCACCTGCACCGCCGTCGCGTTCGCGCTGCTGGCTTTGCATCTCGGCCGCATCCGCGACTTGTCGCCGGGTGACGGGGCGCGCCTTCTCGCGGCGTTGCAGGCGCTGCCGGCGCAGATTGCCGACATTCTCGCGCGCGAAGACGAAATCGCGGCCATGGCAGAGCGGATCGGTGGTGCCGAGCACGCATATTTCATCGGGCGTGCCGCCGGTCATGCCGTCGCGATGGAAGGTGCCTTGAAGCTGAAAGAGGTGAGCTACCTGCATGCCGAGGCCTATCCGGCCTCCGAGCTGAAGCACGGACCTCTCGCGCTGATCGCGCCGGAAACGCCGACCCTGATCGTGCTGCCGCGCGACGACTTGTTCGCGAAGAACATTTCGACGATCGAGGAGATCCGGGCGCGGCGCGGGCCGGTCTTCGCGGTCGCGCATCCCGGAGAGATCGAGGTGCCGGTCGACGGCCGTATCGACGTGCCGGTATCGGAGCCGGAGCTCGACCCGATCCTGCTCAACGTACCGCTGCAGCTTTTGGCCTATCACGTCGCGATGCAGCGCGGCTGCGATATCGATCGTCCGCGCAATCTCGCGAAGTCGGTGACGGTTGAGTAGGTTACGGCGAGCATCGAAGCGCTGGACGGCATGCGGCACGGGACCTGATTCGGATCCGGCTAATCCGTCAGCATCCAGCGTCCAGCTTGTTTACGGCTCCGTGCGGGCGCTGCCCGCTCAGGACCTCGCCGATGTTCGTCGCGGCATCCCGCTCTATCTCGCGGCGGACGCGGGTCACCGCGGAGCCAAGATGAGCGGTGAACAGGGTTCTGTCGCGCATGCCAAGAAGCTCCGGATGCAGCGATCGCGGACGGTCTGCGCGCGCCCAGTCCTCCATCTCATAGACGTCGGCCGCGTAGCCGCCGAGCCCGCCCGTTCGCAAGGCGTTGGCAACGTGCGTTTCGTTCACCAGTGAGCCACGTGCTGGATTGATGAGCAGGCACCCGGGTTTAAGCTGCCTAAGCAGCAGCTCGTTCACGAGGTGAAGCGTGGATGGCGTCAGCGGCAATGCCAAGACGAGGAAGTCGGCCGCGCGCGCAATTTCGTCCATGGACGCCCAGCTCGCGTTCGCGGAGAGGGAGCCGCCGGGCTTCTGGTCGTAAACGAGCGTGCGGCAATCGAAGCCGGCGAGCTTGCGCGCGATCGCCTTGCCAACCGCGCCACCCCCTAGAATCCCGACCGTGCTGCCGTCGATCGACGTGCCGTAGAGGATCGGCCGCCAGCCGGCGAAGCGCCCGGCGCGGACGTAATCGTCGGCCTGCAGGATATGGCGCGATAGCCCGAGCATGAGTCCAATAGTCAGCTCTGCGGTCGGCTCGGTGAGGAGGTCCGGTACGATAGTCAGCCAGATCCCGCGCCGCGTGCACGCCTCGACATCGAAATTGTCGTAGCCCTTCAGCGCACACGCGATGACCTTCAGCTTGGGGCATGCAGACAGGAACGCATCGTCCACGCTATCGGGCATGAACGCCATCATTGCTACGGCATCTTGAGTCTTCTTCGCCAGAACGTCCGCGGGCCACGGCTCCAGGGCCTGGTTCACGACTGGAGTTCCCCACCGCTCCAGCAGAGCGATCGTCTCCGGAAAACTTCGGCTCGTCACCACGATGCGCTTTTCCATAACGTCCCCCGATCAGAAAACTTGCAGTATCGTAATATATATGAGAGAAAGTTTGCAAATATGAATTCATCCAAGACGGGAGGTTGCGATGAGAGTAACGGTCGTCGGATGCGGGGAC
>DATAAP010000457.1:0-5925 GCA_036260035.1 Alphaproteobacteria bacterium
GCGCTCCGCTTCGGCCGGCGTGCACTTGCCGGCGAGCGCCTTGGCATAGAGCGTCTCGCATTCGACGCGCGACAGGTCGAACGTCGCAGCCGACGGATGGCCGTGGTCGGTGGACGTGGCACCGAGGCTCGCGAAATACCGACGGCGATCGGCGAGCGCATTGAGATAGCCGCCATAGCTCGACACGTCCTGGCGCGCCAGCTTGCCAAGTTCGGCGACATTCGCAGCAAAGCCCTCGAATTCGGGATCGACCACCGGATCGGGCCGGAACGCGGTGATGACCCTGCCTTTCCAATTCGACTGCTTGAGCTTCTGGTGATGCGGTAGCGGATCGTGCGGCGGCTCGGTAGTGGCGATCACCTCGATGTTGAAGCGCTCATAAAGGGCGCGCGGCCGGTAGGCCGGCATCTTCAGCGCTGCGTCGATGCGGTCGAAATAGAAATCGGCCGTCTCGGCGCTCAGTCGCTTGTCGATGCCGAACACCTCGGCGAAGACGTGGTCGAGCCACAGCCGCGTCGGCGTGCCGCGGAAAAGATGGTAGTTCTCCGCGAAGATGCGCCAGACCTTGCGCATGTCGCGCTCGACCGACGTGCCGTCTAGGCGCGGAATCCCGAGCTGCTCCAGCGCGATCCCCTGGCTGTAGAGCATGCGATAGACGTAGTGGTCGGGAACGATGAACAGCGTTGCCGGATCGGGGAAGGCCTCATCGTCCGCGAACCATGCTGGATCGGTGTGACCATGCGGGCTGACGATCGGCAGGTCCTTCACCTCCTTGTAAAGCCGCCGCGCGATCGCGCGCGCGTCCGGATTGGCGGGAAAGAGGCGGTCGTCGTTGAGCTGCAGCGGTTGCGCCATTGTCGTCAGCCGATTTGGTCCATGACGTTGAGAAGTTCCTGCTTCACGCGCGCCAGATGGTCGCGCATAGCCGACTGGGCCGCGTCGGGGTCGCGTCGGCGGATCGCATCGAAGACGCGCTCATGGTCGGCAAGCCAGCGCGGTCGGTTGGCGCGCATGTAGAGATTGTCGTTGAGCCGCGTCCACATGGGCCCGCGCGTCCATTCCCACATCTCGGTCACCGTGCGCAGCAGCAGCGCGTTGTGCGTGGCGCGCGCGATGCCGATATGGAACAGCCGGTCGCCGTCCTCGCTGTCGGCGCCGCTTGCCTGCTCGCGCCGCATAAAGTCGAGCGCCTCGCGCAGGACATCGATCTCCGCCTCCGTGGCATTCGCCGCCGCGAGGGCTGCAACGCCGCCCTCGATCGCGCGCCGCGCGTCGAGCAGCTCGAACGGGCCCGGCCCCTGATCTTTGGCCTCGCCGGCGCTCCGGCGCGGGGTCAGCACGTAGATGCCGGAGCCGGTGCGGACGTCGACCAGCCCGGCAAGCTCCAGCGCGATCATCGCCTCGCGCACTGTCGCCCGCGACACGCCGAGCTTGCCCGCCAGATCGCGTTCCGGCGGCAGCCGGTCGCCCGGCGCGAACTCGCCCGAGGCGATCAGCGCTTCGATCTGATCAGCCACCTGCCTATAAAGACGGCGGTTCTCGATGGTCTGGACCGGCATGGCCGCTCTTGAAGTCCTTGCGCGTGCGCGTCGCTTTTGTGATGGTATGGTGGCCTAGCGGTCAGGCCAATTTGGCGGGGTTGCCGCACGGTGTCAATCATCCGGGTCGCCTCCTCCAACCCGGGTCAAACAGTGCGACCGGATCGTGAAGGCCAGCCAGACTACCACCTCCTTGTTTTCTGCAGCGGTCCGCCATCACAAGGCAGGACGGCTGGACCAGGCTGCGGCCGCGTATCACGACGTGCTGCGGCAGACGCCCGGGCATGCCGACGCGATGCACTTGCTCGCCGTGATCGAGGCGCAGCAGGGACGGCTGCATCAGGCCATCCCGCGCCTGCAAGAGGCGGCGCGGCTGAAGCCGCGCAATCCGGAGATCAGGCTCAATCTCGCCAACGCGCTCCTTGGCGCGGGTCAAGCCAACCAGGCGCTAGAAGCGTACCGTGCTGCGCTGACGATCCGCCCCGACTTCGCGGAGGCGCGGGCTTCGCTGCTGCACGCGATCCGCCGGATCGCCGCGTTCCTGGAAAGTGAGAACCGCGCGGGCGAAGCGATCCCACTCTGGCGCGAGGCGATCTCGCTCGCGCCCGACAAGGACGCGCACTGGTCGGGCCTCGCCGGCGCGTTAGAGAACGTTGCCTTCGTCAAGCGCGACCCTTTACTGCACGACGTCCTGCTCCAGCTGCTCGGCCGCAGCGATGTCAATCCGAACTCGTTCTATTACGCGATCCTCAGCTACCTGCGCGTGACGCCCGGATTCACAGAAGCGCTCGCCGCCGCCGAGGCGCCGGCAGAGATTCCCGGCGGCGACCTGTTCACGCGCTTGCTCCACACAGCGCTCGTCGCCGATCCCGAGATCGAGCGTAGCCTGACGCGCTGGCGCGCCGCTGCTCTCAAGCGAATCGACAGCGGCGAGCGCAGCGGTTTGGCGCTGGAATTCCTGTCCGCCCTCGCCGCCCAGTGCTTCGCAACCGAGTATGTTTATTCCGAATCGGCGGGCGAAACCGCTGCGGTCGAGCGGTTGATCGCGGCGCTCGCGCAAGGCACTGCGCTCGACCCGGAACGGCTGGCGGTCCTCGCCACCTATCGCCCGCTGCATCGCTTTGCCGTCCCCGCTCAGCCGCTGCCGCAAGCGCTCGGGCCGGTCGTTCAGCGGCAGATCACCGAGCCCCGCGAGGAGCAGAGCCTGCGCGGCACGATCCCGACGCTGACACCGGTCGACGACAGCGTCTCGCGTGCGGTGCGCGAGCAATACGAGGAGAACCCATACCCGCGCTGGCTCAGTGTTGCGCGGCCGCGCCAGGCGATGCGCGTCGCCGAGCGGCTCGGCGTCACGGATCCCAAAATCCTTATCGCCGGCTGCGGCACCGGCTCGCATCCTGCGAGCACGGCGATGCGTTTTCCCAGTGCGCATGTCGTCGCTGTCGATCTAAGCCTGACCAGCCTCGCCTATGCGAAGCGCCGTAGCCGCGAGCTCGGCCTTGAGCGCATCGAATACGCGCAGGCGGATATCCTCGAGCTCGGGCGGCTGCAGCGGCGCTTCGACATCGTCGAATCGGTCGGCGTGCTGCATCACCTCGGCGATCCCCTCGCCGGCTGGCGCGTGCTCATTGATCTCGTGAGGCCAGGCGGCTTGATGCTCATCGGCCTCTACAGCGAGCTAGGGCGGCGCCCGATCGTCGCCGCGCGCGCTTTCATCGCCGAGCACGGCTTTGATGCGAGCGCCGATGGCATCCGCCGCGCGCGCCAAGCGATCCTCGACAGCATGGAGGGCTGGGTCGTGCGGCGGCTGCGCACCAATGTTGATTTCTACAGTATCAGCGGCTGCCGCGACCTCCTCTTCCACGTGCAGGAGCACCGCTTCACGATCCCGCAGATCGCTCAAGCGCTGGACCAACTCGGGCTTTCGTTCATCGGCTTCGACCCGCTCGACTACGCCGTGGTCATGAAGTTCCGCGCCCGCTTTCCGGCCGACCCGGAGATGCGTTCGCTCGCGAACTGGGAGGTGTTCGAGCAGGACAATCCCAACACCTTTGCCAGCATGTACCAGTTCTGGCTGCGCAAGCCGGCTTCATCCGAGACTTAACGAGGACCGCATGAAAATCAGGGACGCCCGCGTGATCGTGACCTGCCCGGGCCGAAACTTCGTCACGCTGAAGATCGAGACGGACCAGGGCGTCTACGGGCTCGGCGACGCCACGCTCAACGGCCGTGAGAAAGCAGTCGTCGCCTACCTTACTGAGCACGTCATCCCGTGCCTGATCGGCCGCGACCCGCAGCGCATCGAGGACATCTGGCAGTATCTTTACCGCGGCGCCTATTGGCGGCGCGGACCGGTGACGATGACAGCGATCGCCGCGGTCGACATCGCGCTGTGGGACATCAAGGGCAAGATTGCGGGCTTGCCGATCTACCAGCTGCTCGGCGGCGCTTCGCGCGAAGGCGTCATGGTCTACGGCCATGCGAATGGCCGCGATCTCGCCGAGACGGTCGACGAAGTCGCGAAGTACATCGAACTCGGCTACAAGGCGATCCGCGCGCAAAGTGGCATCCCCGGCCTTGCCTCGACCTACGGGGTTGCCAAGGACAAGATGTATTACGAGCCGGCAGACGCCACGCTGCCGACCGAGAATCTTTGGGACACGGGGAAGTATCTCGACTTCGTGCCGAAGCTCTTCGAGAAGCTGCGCGCGAAATTCGGCTTCGAGCACCACCTGCTGCACGACGTGCATCACCGGCTAACGCCGATCGAGACCGGGCGGCTCGGCAAGGCGCTCGAGCCTTATCGCCTGTTCTGGCTCGAGGATCCGACGCCGGCGGAGCTGCAGGAAGGATTCCGCATCATCCGCCAGCACACGGTGACGCCGATCGCGGTCGGCGAGGTCTTCAATTCCATCTACGACTGCCACATCCTCATCCAGGAGCAGCTGATCGACTTCATCCGATCGACCGTGGTGCATGCCGGCGGCATCACGCATCTGCGCCGCATCGCCGCGCTCGCCGACCTTCATCACGTGCGCACCGGCTGCCACGGCGCTACCGACTTGTCGCCGGTGTGCATGGGGGCCGCGCTCAATTTCGACCTTTGGGTCCCGAATTTCGGCGTGCAGGAATACATGCTCCACACCGAGGAGACGAACGCCGTCTTCCCGCATGCCTACAGCTTCAAGGACGGCCACCTGCATCCCGGCGACAATCCGGGCCACGGCGTCGACATCGACGAGAAACTCGCCGCGAAATACCCCTACAAGCCCGCCTACCTGCCGGTGAATCGCCTGACCGACGGCTCGATGTGGAACTGGTAGGCGCGCCGCGCTAAAGTCAGCGTCAACCACAACACGGGGAGACGTCGTGATGATTCGCGCGCTGCGCCTTGCCGTCTTTGCTTTCGCCGTAGCGACCGCTTCGCCTGCTCTCGCCCAAACCGGCAGCGTCGGCATCGTCGAGAAGAAGGCCTTCTCGATGCCGAGCTACACCACGGTCGGCGGCCAGATAATCAAGGACGTCAAGGTCGGCTGGGAAAGCTACGGGCAGCTCAACGCCGCGCGCGACAACGTCGTCATCGTCCCGCATTTCTTCACCGGCAACTCGCACGCAGCCGGCAAGTACAAGGAGAGCGACGCGGCACCCGGCTACTGGGATTCGATCATCGGGCCCGGCAAGCCGATCGACACGAACAGGTTCTTCGTGATCAGCGTCGACACTCTGGTCAACATCAATACCAAGGACCCCAACACCACGACGACCGGCCCGGCATCGATCAACCCGGACACCGGCAAGCCCTACGGCATGAGCTTTCCGATCGTCACCTTCCGAGACTTCGTCAATGTGCAGAAGGCGCTGCTCGACTCGCTCGGCGTGCGCAAGCTGCACGCGGCGGTGGGCGCTTCGGGCGGCGCCTTCCAGGCGCTCGAATGGGCCGCCGCGTACCCAGACTTCGTGGAGCGCGTCGTGCCAGTGATCGGCATCGCCGAAGCCGACGGCTGGACGATCGGCCGGCTTCATCTGTGGGCAGACGCGATCATGTCCGACCCGAACTGGAACGGCGGCGACTACTACGGCAAGGCGGAACCGGTCGCCGGCCTCGCTCTGGCGCTCAAGCTCGTGACGCTCGACGCGCAGCACTGGCACTGGGCTGACAAGGCCTTCGGCCGCAAATGGGCCGACGCCGCCAAGGACCCGTCCAAGGCGTTCGAGAACAAGTTCCAGATCCAGCAGGTGCTCGACAACGCCGGTGCCGCCCGCGCCAAGAGCTCGGACGCGAACCATTTCCTATACCTCGTCAAAGCCAACCAACTGTTCGTCACCGGGCATCTCGGCTCGCTCGAGGAAGGGCTCGCGAAGATCAAAGCGAAGGCCTTGTTCCTGC
>DATAAP010000458.1:0-4142 GCA_036260035.1 Alphaproteobacteria bacterium
GCTTGCCGAAGGACGCGATCATCTCGAGCGACATCGGCAACAATTGCGCGATCGGCAATGCCTATCCGACTTTCGAGAAGGGCCGGAAATATCTCGCGCCGGGCCTGTTCGGACCGTGCGGCTACGGCTTCCCCGCGATCATCGGCGCGAAGATCGGCAATCCGAAGACGCCTGTGGTGGGCTTCGCCGGCGACGGCGCGTTCGGCATCTCGATGAGCGAGATGAGCTCGATCGGCCGCAAGGAATGGCCGGCGATCACGATGGTGATCTTCCGCAACTACCAGTGGGGTGCCGAGAAGCGCAATTCGATCCTCTGGTACGACAACAACTTCGTTGGCACCGAGCTGAATCCCGAGCTCAGCTATGCGCGGGTCGCCGAGGGCTGCGGCCTCAAGGGCGTCACCGTGAAGACGCAGGAGCAGCTGACCGCGGCCCTGAAGGAGGCGTGCGCGGCGCAGGACCGCGGAGTCACGACATTCATCGAAGTGATCCTGAACCAGGAGCTCGGCGAGCCGTTCCGACGCGACGCGATGAAGAAGCCGGTCGTCGTGGCCGGCATCCGGCGCGAGGACATGCGGCCGCAGGTCGTGCAATAGAAGCTCTCCTGCGCGGATAGCTGCCTCGGCGCTCTATGGCAGTGCGCGCGCTCTCAAAGCGCGGGTCTCAACCTATAATTAATCACGGACCGGCTAGGTGCTGCGCCGCTTGCAAGAGCCTCGCGATGGCAAAGCGGCTCTCGTGCACTTGCGTCAGGCCCACCTATGTCCGCACAGGCTCGCGAATCGAGCGCGAAGTCCGCCGTTGCAGAGGCCGACACGAGACCGGCAGGTCGGGCCGTTAGACCTTTGCTGGAGGGGGACAAGTTCCATCTTGCGGTCGGCGTCGATCATTTCTTCATCTTCGACAACGGCAGCGAAGATGACGTCGCCGCGGTTCTTACGCCCTACATCGCGCTCGCGGCCTCGTCACCCTTCTGCACTGGCCGCTGCCCGGCGGACAGATCGATGCATACACGCGGGCGCTCCGCTTCTGCGGAAATGCTACGGAACGGATGGCGTTCATCGATGCCGACGAGTTCATAGTTCGCAGCCATGCGATGGCGACTACATTGCTCTGATCGAACTGAGCGACCGCCCGCGCCGGGCGGCGGCCGTCGAACTCCGCTTAGCCGGTGCGCCAGCGGGGTTGTCGCTTTACGATCTTGTCCTAGTGCAATACGGATGACGCTGATCCTGCGATCAGTCGGGGAGCAAGTTTCGTGCCTCCAGTTCGCGCCGTGCGGAGCGGAACTGAGTCGTACAACCGAGCAGGCCGGCTTGCGCAAGCCACTCGAGATCTGATTTCGCTTCGATCTTGCGGAATGTGGCCGCGCCGAGCGGAGCACCGGCGTTGCTGACGAAAGTGATGCGGTCTCCATCTTCGATCAGGACGTCGGCCGGCCATTCGATCCGGTTGGCCGCCTCCGGAAAGCGCACCTCGCGCAATGTGCCGGCGCGCTGAAAGCCTACGAGCTGCGGCCCGGTCGTCGCTCGGCTGAGCCACAGCGTTGCGCTCGGGCCCAGGCAGTACGTTGCGGTCTGCTCCAGCGCGACCATGACATCGTCTTCCTCCGTGAGCTGACGCCCCGCGGTCCGCGTGCCGCCGATCACCGCGGCGTCGACGCCGCTGACGCGCAGCGCGGCTGCGAGCGCCTGGAGCGAAGTCGCGCGGCTGCTGTCCCGAAGCTGCGCCAGCGATTTGTCCACTGGGCCGCGCAGGCGCAGCATCTCGCCCGAGCGGAAGAGCAGCGTGAGGCTCGTGCGCTCCGGCAGACGGAGCGCCTCGCCATCCGTCACGACGGCGCCGGGGACAAACTCCGGCGCTGTTGAGGACAGCACCACCGCGTCATCCGCGCGGGCCATTGCGACGACGCCCAGCATGACGGCCGTGCATATCGTCAGGAAGCGAGCGCCTCGTCGCCATGCTGGGACGGGAGCCAACCTATTCTGCGCACGTGACCTACACTTGTGGTCAATATGGGGCGCCATATGTCATCGCCTATCATCAATGCTCGTTCGGGTGGACGCGATGCGGCTGCGCGCCCGACACGACATCTCCGTGTCCGACCGGGCGGATTGTAAGCCCCGGTCCGCGTGCGCCCTGTGCCGCGCGTCACACGCCGACATCGTGGAGCCATGCGAGAGTATGAGCATGAAACGCGCAACAAGCTTGGCCTTGGTGGCCGTGTTCCTCACCCTCGCTCCAAGCGCCGTCGCCCAGCCGAAGCCGTCGCCAGAAGGTGCTAAGGTCTACATCCTGTGGCCGCCCGATGGGCAGGTCATTCCGGGCGGCAAGTTCTGGCTGCGCATGGGGCTGGTCGGCGCGGGCATCGCTCCGGCGGGCGTCGACAAGCCGAACACCGGCCATCACCACCTGCTGATCAACACCGAGCCGCCGCCTTTGGACCGCGAAATCCCCAATGACAAGAACCATCTGCATTTCGGCGGCGGGCTCACCGAGGCGCGGATCGAGCTGCCGCCGGGGCGGCATACGTTGCAGCTTCTGCTCGGCGATTCGGAGCATGTGCCGCACAACCCGCCGCTGCTCTCGAACAGGATCACCGTCATCGTGCCGCCGCCCTGAACCGGCGGATTGGAGGACGCCATGCGACGAGTCATCACCGGGATGAGAATGGTCGCGGCGCTCGCGGCGGCGGTTCCGGTCGTGCTCGGAGGCGCCGCGGCGCAACAGTCTTCCCAGGCCCCTGTGCCGGCCGCGCGCACACCCGCGCCACCCGACGCATATCTCTATATCGGCTGGCCCAATGATGGGCAGACGGTGAAGGCGGGACGGGTGAAGGTGTGGTTCGGCGCGCGGAATATCGGCGTGGCGCCCGCGGGCGTCACCACGGCAAAGACTGGGCACCACCATCTTCTCATCAACGTACCCGTGCCGCCGCTCGACCAGCCAATTCCGAACGACAGGAATCACATTCATTTCGGCGCAGGCCAGACCGAAACGGTCCTCGACCTCGCGCCCGGCACCTATACGCTGCAGCTGCTGATGGGCGATGCAGAACATGTGCCGCACAATCCGCCCGTCATGTCAAAGCGCATCACCATTCACGTGCGCTGAGTTCATCTCTCAATTCAGGTCGCGCGCGACTCGGAAGCCGTGCGCGATGTAGCGCACCGATGCATCGTAGTTGTTGCGTGCCGATGCGGTGATGTCGGCGCGTTCATTGCGGAACGACCAGCCGCGCAGCACGCGCTTCTGACAATTCTTCTGGTCATGCGCGCTGCCGTCGGTCGGCGCTTGGGCGTAGTTCGGCGCCCAGCAATCCGCAACCCATTGCGCGACGCCGCCATGCACGTCGTAGAGCCCGAAGGCGTTCGCCTTGAACGACCCGACCGGCAGCGGCGTGCGCGAATCCTGAGCGCCGCCGCAATCGGCGCAGTTCGCGAGCATCGTGCCGACATTTTCGCCCCACCAGTACCGAGTGGAGGTATTAGCGCGCGCGCCGTATTCCCACTCCGCCTCGGTCGGCAGACGGTATTTCTTGCCGGTCTTCTGCGACAGCCAGCGCACGAACATCTGCGCATCGTCCCAGCTGATGTTGTAGACGGGCGTGCGGTCCTGCGCATTGGTCATGCGGGGCGTGAAGCTGCAACCGCCATCGGCGACGCAGGCCTTCCACTCGGCGACAGTGACAGGGTGCTGGCCGATCGCGAAGGCGCGGATCGAAACGCGGCGCTGCGGCGCGGCGCTGGGATCGCCGCTTGCCTGGCCCATCAGGAACGACCCGGCGGGGATGCGGACCATCATCGGGCAGGTGGGACAATCCCGGAATGTCGAGGGCACGGGTTCGGGCACAGGACGTGGCGGCACCGCGGCGACTGCGAGCGGCGAGCGCGCTGCGCCGGCCTGTGCTTCGGCCACACGTTGCGCTGGCTCGGCTGCGGCAGGTGCGCGTGCAGCTAGGATGGCGCGGCGCCGCTTCGCATCTTCCGCCCAGCGCGACGTCGGGAACAGCCGCAGGAATGCGTCAACATCGGCCAGATCGTCCGAACGCGCGACTTTGTCCCACAACGCGGACTCCGACACGGCGGCAACCTGCTCGCCGCCTTCGCCGATCTGGATCTGCACCGTGCCTTCGCTGCGTC
>DATAAP010000459.1:0-6643 GCA_036260035.1 Alphaproteobacteria bacterium
CCGTGGTTCGGTTGAACCACGGGTGCCACCTTCGTCGGAATCGGCGGCTTGCTGGCGACGGCGAACCGCAGCTGACGCTCAGGCCCGCAGCGGCTCCAGGATCGACACGTAGTTCGCGACGGCGGCACCGCCCATATTGAACACGCCGGCGAGCTTCGGGTTCTTGACCTGCATCGCACCGGCGCTGCCGGTCACCTGCATCGCCGCCATGATATGCATCGACACCCCGGTGGCCCCGATCGGGTGACCCTTCGACTTGAGGCCGCCCGACGGGTTGACCGGCAGGCGGCCGTCCTTCTCCGTCCAACCTTCCATCGCCGCCTTGAAGCCCTGCCCCTTTGGCGTCAGCCCCATCGCTTCGTACTGTAGCAGCTCGGCGATGGTGAAGCAGTCATGCGTCTCGACCACGCCGAGATCGGCGAGCGAGGTGCGCGAATTGGCGAAGGCCTGCGCCCACGCGCGCTCGCAGCCCTCGAACTGGATGATGTCGCGGCGGCTCATCGGCAGGTAGTCGTTGACATGGCCCATGCCGCGGATCGCGACGGCCTTCTTCATGCCGAGCGCAGTGCCGACATCGGCGAGCACGAGCGCCGCAGCACCGTCGGAGACCAGCGAGCAGTCAGTACGGCGCAGCGGGCCGGCGACCAGCGGATTCTTGTCGGACACCGTGCGGCAGAATTCGTAACCAAGGTCCTTCTGCAGCTGCGCCCACGGATTGACCGAGCCGTTCTTATGGTTCTTCGCAGCGATCTTCGCCATCGCATCCGACTGGTCGCCATAGCGCTGGAAATAGAGCTGCGCAATATGGCCGAACACGCCGGCGAAGCTCATGCCAGGGCGGTCCTCTTCCTTCACGTAAGAGGCCTTCATCAGGATGCCGCCCACCTGCTCGCCCGGCGTCTCGGTCATCTTCTCGACGCCGACCACCAGCACCACACGCGACTTCTTCGCCTCGATCGCGTTGACGCCCTGATGCACCGCGGCCGAGCCGGTCGCGCAGGCATTCTCGACGCGCGTCGCTGGCCTGAAGCGGAAGGCATCGGAAGCCTGCAGCACCAGCGAGGCCGGAAAGTCCTGCTTCACGAAGCCGCCGCCGAAATGGCCGACATAGATCTCGTCGACGTCGCGCGGCGCGAGCCCGGCATCCTTGATCGCGTCGGTCGCGACATCGATGACCAGCTCCTCAAGGTCCATGCCCTGGCGCTTGCCGAACTTGCCGTGGGCCCAGCCGACGATGCAGGCGGTCATGTGGCTCTCCATTGCCTGAAGTGACGTCAGACTACAGGTAATGCTGCAGCGCGTAAACGCAACGGCGGCATGGCTGACCCGCCGCGGGGGCGGGTTTGAACCCGCCCACTTTCAATAGCTTAGGTGCCGATCCTCACTGGACTCGCGAGCTTCCGCAGGCAGGCGATGACGCTCAGCGCCGTGATCTTGCCGGTGCGCGGGTTCTCTTCAGTCGGCACGTTCTCGATGGTCATCGAGAACTGGGCGCTGTCGGCATCGACCACGATCGTGTGCTTGTTGCGGTTGAGCGTGGGATCGGCCCACACCTCGATCGTGGTGCGGTCGGGGCCGATCCCGGCAAGGCTGAGCGCCGCGGCCACGTTGACGTTGGCGGGGAAGCCCTTCACCGCCTCGCGCGCGGTGCCGCTGAACACCATGGTCGGGACGGTCATCGCCTCGACGTCGATCTTGTTGGTAACAAGATGCGGCGCGCCGACTAGGCCCTTGGGCGGCTTGCGCGTGACCAGCTTGACCGATCTGATTTCGCCCTCAGCCGCGGCGGTCACGGCGTCGAGCCCGATCAGCGCCCCGGTCGGCACCAGGATGCGGCCGCCATGCCGGACCGCCAGGTTCTTGAGCTGCGGCTGGGCGAGGAGCTGACCGACGCTGGCCACGACTAGGGTGCGGCCGGCTCGCAAGGTCGGCTCGGCCACCTCCATGAACGCTGCCGCCGGCAGGCATTCGAGGACGATGTCCGCGAGCTCAGCCAGCCGTGCAAGACTCTCGACTGGCGGCGGGTTGCGGAAGTCCGCCGTCGCCGCGCGCACGCGTTCGACATTGCGCGATGCGACGGCGGCGAGCGCCAGCCCGGGGACGCCCGCATCGAGCCGCCGCGCCACGGCGTGGCCGATCGCGCCATAGCCAGCGATCGCGACGCGCAGCGCACCCGACGCGGCTGCCGTGTCGCGCTTCTCTGCAACCGCGATGTCCATCGCCTCCCCCTTCGCTTCGTTCAGCGGTAGGTGACGGTAAGGTCGCCGACACCGTCGATATGGCCTTCGAGCTTGTCGCCCTTCACCGCGGGGCCGACATTCTCCGGCGTGCCGTTGAAGATGAGGTCGCCGGGCGCGAGCGTCACCAGCTTGGAGAGATGCGCGATCGTCTCCTCGACCTTCCAGATCTGTTTGGCAAGGTCGCTCGACTGCTTCACCTGGCCATTGACCTTGAGCCAAATGGCGCCCTTGTTCGGGTGCCCGATCTTGCTCGCCGGCTGCACCGCCGTGCAGGGCGCCGACTGGTCGAAGCCCTTGCCCATATCCCACGGCCGTCCGGTCTTCTTCGCCTCGCCCTGCAGGTCGCGGCGCGTCATATCGAGGCCGGTCGCATAGCCGTAGACGTGGTCGAGCGCCTTGGCGACCGGGATGTCGGCGCCGCCCTTGCCCATAACCACCACGAGCTCGATCTCGTAATGCAGGTTCTTGGTCGCCGGCGGATAGGCGATGGTCGACCCATTCGCGACGATCGCGTCCGCTGGCTTGGTGAAGAAGAATGGCGGCTCGCGCGTCGGGTCGCCGCCCATCTCGAGGGCGTGCTCCGCGTAATTGCGGCCGACGCAGTAGATGCGGCGCACCGGCACGACCCCGTCGCTACCGACCACGGGAAGGGTGGTCACGGGCGGCGCCGGGAAGACGAATTTCATCTGCATGGGAAAGCCTCGGAGTTGGTCCGCCCGGTTGATAGCCGTCCACCCCGCCCCGGTCAAACCCGCTTCGGATGTTTTGCCGCTTCACCAGCTCGGGGAGCATTGATCGAGACGGCCTCTCCGCGCTCGGGACAAACAGCTAACCTTCTGCACTGGTGTTGAAATCCGACGCTGCTTCGGGGTCTCAAGCAGTCCAGCAGGCGTTCTCTTGCCCCGAGCGCAGCCGCAGGGTTACAGACGACCGGACTATTGTGCTTACATGCCGGCCATGGCCGCACCGGCATCCCTGAAGACGCCGAAGCGCGACACCGCGAGCGACGCCCTGCCGCCGGTGGAGCGCGCGCTCAGCGGCACGACCTCGTTCACGATCGTCTTCGCCTTGCTGGTCGCGGCCGTGCCGCTGCTGCTGTTCGGCGCCTGGCTGATCTATAGCGAGACGCAGCGGCAGCAGGCCGACATCGAGGCGATGATGCGCGAGCGCGCGCATAATCTGATGGCCGATCTCGAGAGCGAACTGCTGCAGCAGAGCCAGGTCGTGCAGACTCTCGCCGCCCTCCCGCAGCTGGACGAGCCGGACCTGCCGCTCTTCTACAAGGCGGCGTCGCGGGCGCAATCGCTGCGGCCGCACTGGGTTGCGATCTCGCTGGTCGAACCGGCGACCGGAATGCAGGTGTTGAACACGTTGCAGCCGCTCGGCACGCCGCTGCCGCCGATCCAGAATGCGGGCGGCGTGATCGAAGCGGCACGGGCCGGCGAGCTCCGCGTATGGACACAGGTGCGCGGCGCCGATGCATCCGTGCCCCGGCCGTCGCTGAATATCGCAGCGCCGGTGGTGCGCGATGGCAAAGTGCGCTTCATCCTGGTGGCCTCGATCGACAACGAGGCCCTGCAAGCGTTCATGCGCGCCCGCAAGCTTCCGGCCGGCTGGATCACGACCATCTACGACAGCGAAGGGGTGATCGTCGCCCGCACGCCGAATCCGGAGGAGTATGTCGGCCGGCCGACCGCGCCTGACCTCATCGATCTGTTGCGCCGGCAGGGAGACGGGGTCGTCAAGCGCCAGCTCCTCGACGGCGAGACCGTGTACACCGCATTCGAGCGCTCGCAGTTCGCCGGATGGGCTCTCGCTGTGCATGCACCCGAGGCCGATATCGAGCACACAATTCCGGGCCACTCCCTGTTCGTGACCATGGCGGGCGCGGCCGCGCTGATGACGGCGCTTGCCCTCGGCGTGCTGTTCCTCCGCGAGGTGGTCCACCGTCGCGCCGAGGCGCAGACGCAGCATCTCCTCGAGCACACGCAGCATCTGCTCGCGCGCCAGGAGATGCTGCTGCGCGAGGTGCATCACCGCGTCAAGAACAACCTGCAGACTATGGCGAGCATGGTCCGCATCGTCGCCCGCAAGGGCTCGCCCGACGCGCAGCCCGCCTTTCAGGACATAGCGCGCCGCATCGCGACGCTCGGCCATGCCTACGACCAGATCCACAAGGCCGAGGACATGGCGCAGCTCGACCTCGGCGTCTATCTGAAGAACGTCGCCAACCAGGTCGGCAACAGCTTCGGCCGCGACGAAGTGCGCGTAGTCACCATGCTAGATCCGCTGGTGGTCGACATCGACACCGCCTTGCCGGTCGGCCTGATCGCGGGCGAGCTGGTGACCAATGCCTACAAGCACGCCTTCACCACGGACAAGGCCGGCCAGCTCACGGTCAAACTGCGCGATCTCGGCGAATACGCCATGCTGACCGTGCGCGACACGGGTCCCGGCATCGGCACCGACCCGTTCACAAGATCGGCGGGCCTGCGGATCGCCGAGGCGCTGGCCGCACAGGTCGACGGCAGGCTCAAGGCCAAGAACCACCCGACCGGCGGCGCCCAGTTCCGCCTGACCTTTCCGGTCAAGCGGAGGAAAAAAGCCGCCGCGCAGCGCAGCACCGCCGCGCACGCAACCGGGGGCTGACCTCCGCGCAAGCCGCAGACCGGTGCCGCCGTGGCATGATCGGGCCTTCTTCGTGCGAGAGGGTTCCATGCGAGAGTTTTCCTTCGTCACCGTCGACGTGTTCACCGACCAGCGCTTCGGCGGCAATCCGCTCGCCGTGTTTCCCGACGCGCGCGGGCTGAGCGATGCCGAGATGCAATGGCTCGCCACTGAGTTCAATCTGAGCGAGACGACGTTCGTGCTGCCGCCGGCCGACCCGGCCCACACCGCGCGCGTGCGCATCTTCAACACGACCCACGAGATGCCGTTTGCCGGCCACCCCAATGTCGGCACCGGGTACGTGCTGGCGCAGCAGGGCCGCGACAAGGACGGCGTGCTGCTGTTCGAGGAAATCGCCGGCCTGGTCGAGGTGAAGATCGAGCGCGCCGGCGCCACCATCACCGGGGCCACGATCGCGGCACCGAAGCCGCTGTCGCTCGGGGCGAAGCTGCCGGCCGAATTGATCGCGCGCTGCGCCGGCCTTGCCGCAAGCGATGTGATTACGGCGGCGCATCCGCCGCTGGTCGCCACGGTCGGCAATCCGTTCGTCATCGCCGAGATCTCGGCCGCTGCGCTGGCGCGCGCCGTACCCGATCTCGCCGCGTTCCGAAAAGCCGTAGGCGAGACTCCGGCCCTCGAAGGGCGACTTGCGATTTATCTCTATACGCGCGATGGCACGAAGATTCGCGCGCGCATGTTTGCGCCGCTCGCGGGCACGGTCGAAGATCCGGCCACCGGCAGCGCGGCGACCCCGCTGGCCGCCCTGCTCCTGTCGCTTGGCAAGGAGCAGAGCGCCACCTACGACATCGTGCAGGGCGTCGAGATGCGGCGCCCTAGCCTGCTCCGCGCCGCCGCGCGCCGCACTGCCGACGGCATCCGCGCCACGGTCGGCGGCGGCTGCGTGCCCGTGCTCAGCGGCAAAGCGACGGTGTGAGCGGGTATCCGACCACTCAATCCCACGAGCGCTCGACGATGCTCGGCGGCACCAGCACGAGCAGCTCGTTCTCTTTGCGCGTGACGCTGCCGTTGCGGAACAGGTGCGCCATCAGCGGCAGGTTCGCGAGGAAGGGCAGCGCCTCCTTCCGCGCCGCTTCGCTGACCGCAGCGCCGCCGAGCAGCATCGTGTAGCTCGAGTCCTGGTTAAACACGCAGAGCGTGCGCGCGGGGCCCGCTAGGTCGGCCTGCGCGGATTCGACCATGATCTCGCCCGGCACCGGGCGCTGCGCCTCCGCGGCAAGCCTCGCCTCGATCTTGTCCCAGTTGGCGTCCACATTCGCCGCCGGCTCGATGCGCGCGCGCGGACGCAGGTCGATCAACATCGTCGAGCCCAGCAGGTAGTAGATGGCGATCTGCCGCATCGCCTCGAAATCGGCGCGGCGATAGTCGGCGCGGAAGAGCTGCCCCAGCAGCGGAATGCGCCCGACCGGTAGCCGGTTCTCGTTGCGCTGCAGGACCGCATTAAGCGTTTGGAAGAAGAAGATGTGCGTCGCCGTCACCAGCATCAGATAAAGCGCGGTGAAGCGATAGCCGTCACGGAAAAGCAGCGGAATCCGGTCGAGCGTGTTCTCGCTGTCGAACTGGCCCTCGCCGCGGTCGCGGCCGCCGCCGCCCTGTCCCGGCGGGTTCGCGTAGGCGGCACTGGCGGCGGTGGCACCCATCAGGGCGAGCAGGCTCCGGCGTGTTGTCCGCATCGCACACCCCCTATTGTCGAGCTTGACCATATTCTGCCCACCCGG
>DATAAP010000460.1:0-4129 GCA_036260035.1 Alphaproteobacteria bacterium
CTGCCGGAGATCGGCTCGCCGTCGACCTCCACGTGACGCTCCGGCAGCCTCTTCGATTTCGGCCTCTACTTCTTCCACAACGCGAAGGAGCTGCTGAAGCGCGGCACCGGCCCGTATTTTTACCTGCCGAAGATGGAGAGCCATCTCGAGGCGCGGCTGTGGAACGATGTGTTCGTGCACGCGCAGCAGAAGCTCGGGATCAAGCGCGGCACCATCAAGGCGACCGTGCTGATCGAGACCATCCTCGCCGCATTCGAGATGGACGAGATCCTCTACGAGCTGCGCGAGCATTCCGCCGGCCTCAACGCCGGGCGCTGGGACTACATCTTCAGCTTCATTAAGAAATTCCGGAACGACCCGAAAGCCGTGATGCCGGACCGCGCGCTGGTCACCATGACTACGCATCTTATGCGGTCCTATGCGCTGCTGCTGATCGCGACCTGCCACAAGCGCAACGCACATGCGATGGGCGGCATGGCGGCGCAGATTCCGATCAAGCACGATCCGGCTGCCAACAAGGCGGCGATGGACAAAGTCGCGGCCGACAAGACGCGCGAGGCGACGGACGGCCACGACGGCACCTGGGTGGCGCATCCAGGCCTGGTGGAGATTGCCAAGGACATCTTCGACCAGCACATGCCCGAGGCGAACCAGATCGCGCGCAAGCGGCAGGACGTGCACGTCACCGCCGCCGACCTGCTGAAGGTTCCGGAAGGCCCGATCACCGAAGGGGGCCTGCGCCAGAACGTCAACGTGGGTATCGGCTATCTCGAGGCATGGCTGCGCGGCCTTGGCTGCGTGCCGCTCTACAACCTGATGGAGGACGCCGCGACGGCCGAGATCTCGCGCACGCAGGTCTGGCAGTGGCTGCGCCACGGCGCAAAGCTCGAGGACGGCCGCCTCATCGACCGCAACCTTTTCCACCGCATCATCGACGAGGAGCTGGAGAAGACCCGTTCGACGGTCGGCGACGCACGCTTCAAGTCCGGCAGATACAAGGAAGCGGCCAAGCTTTTCCGCGAGCTGAGCGAGGCGCGGGAGTTCACTGATTTCTTAACCTTGCCGGCCTACGACATGATCATCGCCGATGAGCGCAAGGCGTAACCAGCCGTTGCATTTTTCGTAGTGGCCGGCTTAAACCGGCCCCTACGCTCGCAGAAGGTAGCTTGACGCCCGCATGGCGCATTATCTCGATTTCGAAAAGCCGATCGCCGAACTCGAAGGCAAGATCGAGGAGTTGCGCCATCTCACCAACAATGGCGGGCTCAACATCGCGGATGAGGTCGGCAAGCTGCAGATCAAGGTCGACAAGCAGCTGCGCGCGGCCTACGCGAAGCTGACGCCCTGGCAGAAGGTGCAGGTCGCCCGCCATCCCGAGCGGCCGCACTTCCTCGATTACGCCAAGGCGCTGATTCAGGATTTCACGCCGCTCGCAGGCGACCGCCTGTTCGGCGAGGACGCGGCGATCGTCGGCGGCCTCGGCCGCTTCGAGGGCCGCGCCGTCGTCGTCTTGGGCCACGAGAAGGGCCACGACACCGACAGCCGCATCAAGCACAATTTCGGCATGGCGAAGCCGGAAGGCTATCGCAAGGCGCAGCGCCTGATGCGGCTCGCCGAACGCTTCAACCTGCCGATCATCGCCCTCGTCGATACCGCAGGCGCCTATCCCGGCGTCGACGCCGAGGCGCGCGGCCAGGCCGAGGCGATCGCGCGCTCGATCGAGGTCTGCCTCGACGTGCGCGTGCCCTTCGTCGCCGCAGTCATAGGCGAGGGCGGCTCCGGCGGTGCCATCGCCATCGCCGCAGCGAACCGCGTGCTGATGCTGGAGCACGCGGTCTATTCGGTGATTTCGCCCGAGGGCTGCGCGTCGATCCTATGGCGCAGCGGCGAGCATGCGCAGACCGCCGCCGAAGCACTGCGGCTGACAGCACAAGATCTGCTGCGCCTCAAGGTAATCGACACGATCGTGCCGGAGCCGCTCGGTGCAGCACACCGCGATCCCCCGAAGACGATCGCGGCGCTCGGCAACGCCATCGCTGCCAGCCTGCGTGAGCTGCAGGGCCTCGACGGCGACACGCTCCGCGCCAAGCGCCGCGAGAAGTTCCTGGAGATGGGCAAGAACGGACTTTGATTCGCTTCTCCCCGCAAGGGGGAGGTCAGAGACGCTTTGCCTCTGCTGATGTACTCTCCGCCGCGATGATCCGCCGCCGCGATTCGCGATGACTCGTAAGCAGGACCACGCCGGTATCGAAAAGCTCGCCGACGCGGTGCGTTCCGGCGACCGCCGCGCGCTCGCGCGCGCGATCACGCGCGTCGAGTCGACCAAGCCCGAGCATCAGGATGAGGCGCAGGCGCTGCTCGCCGCACTGCTGCCGCACACGGGCAAGGCAACACGCATCGGCATCTCCGGCTCGCCCGGCGTCGGCAAGTCCACCTTCATCGAGGCATTCGGCCTGCACCTGATCAGGCAAGGTCATCGCGTTGCGGTACTCGCCGTCGACCCGTCCTCGCCGCGCTCGGGTGGCTCGATCCTGGGCGACAAGACGCGGATGGAGGAACTCGCGCGCAACCCGAACGCATACATCCGCCCCTCGCCAACGGGCGGCGCGCTCGGCGGCGTCGCACGCCGCACGCGCGAGGCGGGCCTTGTCTGCGAAGCGGCGGGGTTCAACGTGGTGCTGGTCGAGACGGTGGGTGTGGGCCAGTCCGAAACCGCCGTCGCCGACATGGTCGATGTCTTCCTGCTGGTCCTGCCGCCCGCCGGCGGCGACGAGTTGCAGGGCCTCAAAAAGGGCATCGTCGAGCTCGCGCATCTCGTCCTGGTCAACAAGGCCGACGGCGACCTCGAAGCCGCCGCCAGCCGGGCGGTCTCGGAGTACCAGGCGGCGCTGCACCTGCTCCGCCCGGCCGCGGCCGGCTGGTCGCCGCCGATCCTGAAAGTCTCGGCGCTGCAGCGGCGCGGCATGGACGAGGTCTGGCAAGAGGTCGAGCGGTTCAAGGCCACGCTCGGCGCCAGCCGGCTGAAAGCCAACCGCGCCGCCCAGGCCAAGGCCTGGATGTGGCGCGAGATCGAAGAGGGCTTGCTGATTCGGTTGCGCCAAAACCCTGCCGTTGCCAGCCGTCTGCCGGAGCTGGAAAAGAAGGTTCTACAGGGTATTATGACCCCTGCCGCCGCTGCCCGGACGATTCTAGCGGCGTTCCAGGATGACAGCTGAGAGCGGGCAACCGGTCTTGACGGACAGGGCCTAACCCCGTAAAACCCCCTCCTCTTGCGGGCCGGAGACGGCCCGCGAGCTCTTTTCAGCCCTGTTTGAAGGTATCGCCGATGTCCCGCCGCTGCATGGTGACCGGAAAGTCCGTCATGGTTGGCCACAATGTCAGCCATGCCAACAACAAGACCAAGCGCCGGTTCATGCCGAACCTGCAGGTCACGTCCCTGCTCTCGGACGCGCTAGGCCGCCCGGTCCGCATCCGCGTCTCGACGCGCGGCCTCCGCACCATCGAGCACAACGGCGGTCTCGACGCCTGGCTGCTCGACACGGCCGACTCCAAGCTGGACCAGGAGATGCGGCGTCTGAAGCGCCAGATCGAGCGCGCCAAGGAGCGCCGCGCCGCCGCCTGAGTGCGGTCGCGACTTCGAAGGAGCAAAGCCCGCCCTCGTCGGCGGGCTTTTTGTTTGTTGGGCACCGGCCCGCCGTCGAACACCTTGATCGTGAGAACAAAACGTGTACATTCAGATGCGAGGCATCCCTGCCGGAGCCGTGCGGCTTAGGGCGCATCCCGGCGGATCCATCGTGAAGGCAGGACTCATGGGGGATCAGGGGATGCCGCTTCATCCCTTCGCAGTCGATCCGGACAGCGCGCCATCCGATGGCCGGCGCGATTTCGACTTCCTGATCGGCCGCTGGACGGTCGCGCACCGCCGGCTGCGGCGTCGGCTCGAGGGCGACACGCACTGGGACCAGTTCGGCGGAAGCTGCGAAATGCGGCCGCTCCTCGGCGGCCTCGGCAATATCGACGACAATGTCATCGAGCTGCCGGGCGGAACCTATCGCGGCTCGGCCCTGCGGCTGTTCGATCCGGCGACAGCGCTATGGTCGATCTGGTGGGCGGACAGCCGCGAACCTGG
>DATAAP010000461.1:0-5298 GCA_036260035.1 Alphaproteobacteria bacterium
CAGGCCCGCAGCGAGGCGGGCACCGGAGGTGCGCGCCTTCTCGGCGAGCCGGTCCCGCTGCACGATCTCCAGCACCTTCAATCCGACCGAAGCGGGCAGCGGATCGTTGACATGCGTCGTATAGAACAGGAAGCCGCGCGCCTCTGCTTCGCGCGCGATGGAGTCGCTCGTCATCACAGCCGAAAGCGGCAGGCCGGCACCAAGCGTCTTCGATAGCGTGAGAATGTCGGGGACCACGCCGTCGCGTTCGAAGGCGAACATGTGCCCCGTGCGGCCGACGCCCGTCTGCGCCTCGTCGAGGATCAGCAGCATGCCGCGCGCGCGGCAATGCCCCTTGAGCGCCGCGAGGTAGCCCTCCGGCAATTCGAGGATGCCGCCGCTGCTGAGGATCGGTTCGGCGATGAAGGCGGCAAGGTTGCCGGTGCATTGCTTGTCGATCAGCTCGAACGAGTCGTCGAGCTCCTGTTGCCAGGTGACCCCCTTGAAGCGCGGCCGATAGAAGTTCGGTGCGGGAATTCCAAACGAGCCCGGATTGAGCGGCCCGATGCCGCGCCTCCCGGCCTTGTAAGTCGCCGATGCCGCACCGCCGGTCATGCCGTGCCAGGACTGCGTGAACCCGACGATCTCCCACTTTCCGGTCACGAGCTTCGCCAGCCGAATCGCCGCTTCGTTCGCCTCGCCGCCGGTCGACAGCAGCATCACCTTCGGCAGTTCCGGCACCAGCCGCGCAAGCGCCTCGGCGAGATCCACCACCGGAGCCGACAGCATTGAGGAGAACAGGTGCTCAAGCCGGCCGATGGCGTCGCATACGGTCGCAACGATCTCCGGATGGCAGTGGCCGAGAATGGCGCTCATCTGCCCCGAGGTGAAGTCGAGCACGCGCCGTCCCCGGGCGTCATAAAGGAACGCGCCTTCGGCGCGCACCGGCACGAAAGGCACGAACGCGCCGCCGTAGCTCAGCATATGCCGCCGGGCACGCGCCCAGAACGCGGCATCGATCTCAGGGCGGGACTCGAGGGCGACATCGTTCATTGCGGGGCTCCGGCAAGGAGGGCCTATGATGCTCGATAAAGCTGGACGTCCACCTGCGGCGAGGCGACGCTGCGCGCGTCAGGTCACGAGGCCGATCTCCTTGAGGATAGTCTCGATGCGCGCCGATTCGGCCTCGACATACTTCGCAAAAGCGTCGCCTGAGAGCGGAATCGAGGTCCAGTCGCGCTTCTGAACCTCCTGCTTCCAGGTCGGCGTCGCGACCATCTTCTCGAAGAAGGCGATCAGCGCCTTGCGATGCTCGTCGCTAGTCCCCGGCGGCGCGAAAACGCCGCGCCAGTTCGCCAGCTCGAGATCGAGACCGGCTTCCTTCAGCGTCGGGCCGTCGAGGCCAGCGAGGCGCTGCGGCGCTGAGACGGCGAGCAGGCGCATCTTGCCCGCCTTGACGTGCTCCGCCACCTCGTTGACACCGGACATCCCGGCAGTGACGTGGCCACCGATGATCGCCGCGTTGGCGGGACCGCCGCCGGAATAGGCGACGTAATTGAGCTCCTGCACCTTGGCGCCGACCGCCTTCCCGATCATGCCGAGCAGGATGTGGTCGACGCTTCCCGCGGAGCCGCCCGCGACGGACACCTTCTTCGCGTCGGCCTTGAGCATGTCGGCAAGCTCGCGCATCGACTTGATCGGCGAGTCGGCGCCGACCACCACGGCGACATATTCGCCGGTGAGGCGCATGAGCGGTACGGTCTGCGTCAGTTTGGATTGCGACTTGTTGAGGACGATCGCGCCGTCCATGACGAGGCCGGAGACCATCACCGCGTTGGTGCGACCGCGCCATTGATTGACGAATTGCGGCAGAGCGACCGTCCCGCCAGCGCCGGCGACGTTGGTGACCTGCGCGTTGCCGATCAACTTTTCGGTCTTCAGCACCTCGACCATGGTGCGGCCCGTCTGGTCCCAGCCGCCGCCCGGCGCCGCCGGAATCAGAACCTGGATATTGGCGATCTCTTGCGCCAGCGACGGATCGATCCGTCCGGCCAGTGCGGCGAGGCCGATCGCGGCCGTGCCTTTCAGCATGTCGCGTTTCGTCAGCATTTCCTCTGTTCCTTGGTCTTCTCTAAGTTTCTGGACGCTCGGCGCGACTAGAGCACCGCTTCGCTCTGCGGGTCAATCAAGTGCATCTTGCTGAGATCGGCGGAGAGCCGCAGCTTCTCGCCCGGCCGCGCGTCGCAGGACGGGTCGACGCGGGCGCAGACCTCGCTGCCGTTGATCTGGAAGAACACCATCGTCTCCATGCCCATCGGCTCCACGACGTCGACCGAGACCGCGAAGTCGCGGCCGCGGCCGTTAGTGTAGCCGCGCGGCTCGGTGATGTGCTCAGGCCTCAGGCCGAATAGCAGCTCTTTGCCCAGATACGGCCGGTAGCGAGTGGCACGGTCCTCCGGCACCGGAAACGATACTGCGTCGTCCAGGCGAACCGCCAGCATGCCTCCGTCCTCTGTCAGGCGGCAGGGGATGAAGTTCATGGCCGGCGAGCCGATGAAGCCGGCGACGAACTTGGTCCTCGGCGTGTGGTAGAGCTCATTCGGCGTGCCGATCTGCTCGATTCGCCCATTATTCATGACCACAACGCGGTCAGCCAGCGTCATCGCCTCCACCTGGTCATGGGTGACATAGACGGTGGTGGTCTTCACCTTCTGGTGCACACGCTTGATCTCCGTGCGCATCTGCACGCGCAGCTTGGCGTCCAGGTTCGAGAGGGGTTCGTCGAACAGGAAGACCTTGGGGTTGCGCACGATGGCACGGCCCATCGCGACGCGCTGCCGCTGCCCGCCCGAAAGCTGCCGCGGCTTGCGCTCGAGCAGGTCGGTGATATCGAGGATGTGCGCCGCGTGCTCGACCCGCGTCCGGATCTCGTCCTTGGGAAAGCGCTTGAGGCGCAGTCCGAAAGACATGTTCTCGAACACCGTCATGTGCGGATAGAGCGCGTAGTTCTGGAAGACCATGGCGATGTCGCGGTCCTTGGGCGGCACGTCGTTGACGAGGTCGCCGCCGATCCAGATCTCGCCCGAGCTCGCCTCTTCCAGCCCTGCGATCATGCGGAGCGTGGTGCTCTTGCCGCAGCCGGAAGGACCAACGAGGACGATGAACTCCTTGTCGACGATGTCGAGATCGATGCCGCGCACCGCGGGCGTTTTCTCGAAGATCTTCACGACATTGCGCAGTGCGACTTCGGCCATGGGTCAACCCTTCGTGGCGCCGGCGGTTAGGCCGGCGATGTAGTAATCCATCAGGAAGGCGTAGATAATCAGCGGCGGCGCGGCGGCCAGCAGCGCGCCTGCCATCAGGCTGCCCCACTGGAAGACGTCGGCGCGTACGAGGCTGGTAATAGTGCCGGCAGTCAGCACAAGCTGGTCGGAGCTGTATAGATAAGCCATCGGATAGACGAAGGCGGCCCATGAGACGGTAAAAGCGAAGATCATCGCGGCGATGATGCCGGGCAGCGCTACCGGCACGAAGATGCGTAAGAGCATCTGTATGTATCCGGCGCCGTCGATCAACGCCGCCTCGTCCAGCTCTTTAGGGATCGAGGCGAAATAGCCGATCATGATCCAGGTGCAGAACGGCACGGTCAGGGTCGGGTAGACGAGCACCATGGCCCAGTAGCTGTTGAGCAGGCCCAGGCTTTTGACGATCTGGAAGAGCGGAATGAACAGCAGGGTGTCGGGGATCAGGTAGGTCAGGAAGATGCCCGTCGCTATCCCGACCGAACCCCAGAACTTCATGCGCGCCAGCGAGAAGGCGGCGAGGATCGACACCACCATCGTGATCGCCACCACGCACAACGTCACGATCACCGTGTTCTTGAAGAAGATCAGGAAATCGGTCCCGTACAACAGCGCCTTGTAGTGATCGAGCGTGACGCCACGCGTGATGATCCAGGGATTGGTCGCGATGTCGACCATCTCCTGGTTCGTCTTGAATGACGTCACCAGCATGTAGTACGGCGGCGCCAGGAAAAAGATCGCGAACAGGATCAGGAACACATAGGACAGGATCAGCGCCCAGCGCCGGTTGCGCTTGAGGCTGCCGGAGATGGAACGGCGCGGCGTGCGGCCTACGGCAAGTTCGGCGGTGGCCATCACATCTCCTTCGCGCGCTTGTGCACGCCGCGCAAGATGAACACCGCAGCGACGCCTAGGATGGGGAACATGAACAGCGACACCGAGGCGCCGAGCGGGATGTCGCCGGACTGGATGCCGAGCTTGAAGGCATAAGTCGCGAAGACATGCGTCATGTCGCGCGGTCCGCCCTGCGTCATCACCCAGACGATGTCGAAATTCGCGAAGGTGACGATCAGCGAGAACAGCACCGTGATGGCGATGATCGACCGCATCATCGGCAGCGTTATGTGCACGAATTTCTGCCACGCGTTGGCGCCGTCGATCGCGGCGGCCTCATAGAGCTGCTCCGGCACCGATTTCAGCGCCGCGAGATACATGATCAGGAAGAACGGCGCGCCGTACCACACATTGTCGAGGATGACGGAGAACCGCGCCCAGTACGGATCGGCGAGCCACGGCACGCTGCCGATGCCGACGCCGTTGAGAACCCAGTTGAGCGCGCTGTAGGTGGGATCGAACATCCACCACCAGCCCAAGGTCGACAGCGACAGCGGAATCACCCACGGCACCAGCAGCATGCCGCGCCACTTGCGCTGGCCCTTGTCCGGCAGATTGTTTACGAGATGCGCGGTGATCAGGCCGATCAGCGCCTTGAAGAGCACCGCGGTGAGCGCGAAGATCGCCGACTGCCACACCACCATCCAGAACGTTTCGCGGCTGAACAGGAAGGTGAAGTTTCCGAATCCGACGAAGCGCGTCATGCTCTTGTTGAGCGTGGCAAGGTGGATCGCGTAGAGCGCGGGATAGATCACCAGCCCGCCGATGATCATCAGCAGCGGGAAGCACATGAAGAAGGCGATGGTCGAGCGCCGCTGCAGGATGCGCTTCAGCAGCGGGCGCTTGCGCCGCGCGCCCGCAATCGGGCGCACCGGCGGCGGATAGGTCGTATCGTCGGGCATCGGCTCACCTCGTCATGACGGAGGCCCTCCTCCGCCCGGCGGCGGAGGAGGGTGCTGAAGTCACGTCCGCAGGAAGCCTTCGAGCTCGCGCTCGGCCCATTTAATCGTGGCGTCGATCGACTCGCCGCCCTGGGCCACCTTGGAGACCATCTTGACCATGGTCGCCGAGTTGTACACCTGGGCCGCGACGTCGGGCCGCGCCGGGAACGCCGCGATCGAGA
>DATAAP010000462.1:0-3416 GCA_036260035.1 Alphaproteobacteria bacterium
CAAGCGCATCGAGGCTGCCCAGCAGCAGCTCCTGGCGGCACTTTGCCACATCCCTCTCCTGGCGGCGGAGATCGCCCGCTGGGGCGATGAGTTCCTGTCCGGCACACGGGCACTGGGCGAGCTGGTCGACGTGACCACGGCGAGCGGCGGTTCGAGTGCCGCTGCCTCGGACGAGGAGGCGGACGCGCAGGCCGGGGCCGAGCTCGAGCGCGAGGCAAAGCTCAGCGCGCGAAAGCTGATCCGCCGCAGCCGCGAGATCGAAGCGCTGGCGCTGGCGCGCATGAAGGCCGTGAACCGCGGCAAGGATGCAGCCAAGGCAAATCGCGACCGTCTGCAGCAGCTCATCACGCAGTTCGCGCAAGCGGCGGATGAGATGTGCCTGCATCCCGACAGGGTTGCTCAGCTCCTCGAACTCTTCGAGCGGGAGCAGAAACAGGTGCAGCAGGCCGAACTCGCGATGGCGCGGCTGGCGGAGAGTGCCGGGGTGGCGCGCAAGCTCATGCTGGCGCGGCGCGACGGGCGCGATCATGATCGCGCGTGGTATCACGAGGCGCGCAGCGGCGAGGACGCCTCGCGCATCGAGGCCGCGCATGACGCGTTCAAGTCGCTGATGCTGCGCCTCGGCCTGCCGGCGTTCGAGTTCCGCCAGCGCATTGCCGAGGTCGGCAGGGCGCGCCGGCAGCTGAAAAGCGCGCGCGAGGAAATGGTCAAGGCGCATCTGCGGCTGGTCGTTGCCATCGCCAAGAAGTACCGCAACCGCAGCTCGCTCGATCTCCTCGATCTGATCCAGGAGGGCAATATGGGCCTCATGCATGCGATCGAGAAATTCAACTACCGACATGGCGTGAAGGTCTCGACCTATGCGGTGTGGTGGATCAGGCAGTCGATCGCGCGCGCCATTGCCGACAAGGGACGCACAATCCGCATTCCCGTGCACATGACAGAGACGGCGGCTCGCGTGCTGCGCGAAAAGCGCCGGCTGCAGCAGCAGGAAGGGCGCGATCCCAACGCCAGCGAGATCGCGGCGAAAACGGGAATCTCCATTGCACATGTCGAGCAGGTGCTGCGGCTGGTGCAGGAGCCGACGTCGCTCGACCTGCCGGTCGGCGAGGACGGCGATGCAACGCTGGGCGACCTGATCGAGGCGACCGACGCTGTCGATCCGCAGGCTGCGGCGGAGACAAGCGCCATGCGCGATTCGGTGAACGAAGCCCTGGCCGATCTGCCGGCGCGGGAACAGCGGATCCTGCGCATGCGGTTCGGCATCGGCGGGTCGTCCGAACATACGCTGGAAGAGATCGGCAAGGTATTCGGGGTCACGCGCGAGCGCATCAGACAGATCGAGGCCAAGGCGCTGGAGAAGCTCAGGCATCCGAATCGGTCGCGCAAGCTGGCAAGCTTCGTCGAAGGGTAGCTCGGCCGCTCGCCATGCGGCCGCTGCTGCATGCAAGCCTGGTCAACGGCAGGTTCGGCGATCCGGGACTGTGGATCGAAACGCTGTTCGAGCGGCGAGCAATCCTGCTCGATCTCGGCGATATCGCGGCGCTGCCGCCGCGAAAGATCCATCGCCTCGAACATGTCTTCGTCTCGCACACTCATGTCGACCACTTCATCGGCTTCGACCGGTTGCTGCGCGTGCTGGTCGGACGGGAGAAGACCGTCAAGCTCTATGGTCCGCAAGGCTTCATCGATCAGCTGCGCCACAAGCTCAATGGCTACAGCTGGAACCTCGCTTCAAGCTATGGCTGCGACCTCGCTTTCCTGGTCACCGAGGTCGATGCATCGCTTAAAACACGCGCCGCTCTGTTTCGGCTGAAGAGCGGTTTCAAGCAGGAGGCTGCGCCGGCGGCCGCAGCGGAGGACGGCGTCATCTGCAAGGAGTCGACATTCCATGTCCGCACAGCGGCGCTCGCACATGGCGGCATCAGCTGTCTCGCCTTCACCGTCCAGGAGGCGGCGCATGTCAATGTGTGGAAGAACAGGCTCGCCGAGCAGGAGCTGCCTGTCGGGCCATGGCTCAAGAGCCTCAAGCGCGCCGTGATCGAGGATAGACCCGATGATTATCCGATCAGGCTCGACGGGCGCGCTGCCGCGACGGAACTCCCGCTCGGAGGGCTGCGCCGGCTCGTCACGGTCACACAGGGCCAGAAGATTGCCTATGTGACGGATGCCGAGGACAGCAGCGGCAACCGCAAGGCAATCATCGATCTCATCCAAGGCGCCGATCTTCTGTTCATCGAAGCGGCCTTCGCCGAGGCCGATCTATTGCAGGCCCGGGAACGCGGGCATCTGACGACGCGCGCAGCTGGCGAGATCGCGCGTGAGGCAGGCGTGCGCCGGGTCGAAGCCTTTCACTTTTCGCCGCGCTACGAGGGCGAGGAGCAGCGGATGCTCGATGAGGTGCAAGACGCCTTCGCCGGGCGGTAGACGGGCCGGGGCCCCGCGTCTTATAAAACGCCAGCTCGGGAGAGAATAATGGGCGCCACAGCGCAGGCCAGGGATTACAGCCTCGTCGGACGCGACTCGCAGCTCGCTGTCGAAAGGGGCCTCGCCTCGGCGCAGTGGTATGCCTGTCCGGTTCCGCGGCAGCGCCTGAAAGCGCTCATGCAGCGCAAGGACGGGCCGGCGATCCGCGACACGCTCCTGTGGCTTGCCGCCTTCGCGGTCACCGGCGGGCTTGCCTATTCGTTCTGGCCAGGCTGGCTCGCCCTGCCGTTCTTCATCGCCTATGGCGCGCTTTATGGATCGTCATCGGATTCCCGCTGGCACGAGTGCGGCCATCGCACGGCATTCAAGACAGCGTGGATGAACGAGGTCATCTATCAAGTCGCCTGTTTCATGATCATGCGCGAGCCGACGGTATGGCGCTGGAGCCATGCCAGGCATCACACCGACACGATCATCGTGGGGCGCGATCCGGAGATCGCCGTGATGCGGCCGACCATGGTGCTCAAAGTGATTTCCATGTTCTTCGCCGTGCCGCAGGTGATTGCGACGACAAAAGCCGTGGTGCGGCATGCGGCGGGAACGCTCAGCGCGGAGGAGGCGACCTTTATCCCTGCGGGCGAGCGGGGCAAGGTCTATGCGACGGCGCGCATCTGGCTTGCCATTCACCTCGGCGTCATCGCTCTCGCCGGGTTCACCGGATCGATCCTGCCGCTGCTCTTCGTCGGACCACTTCCCACCATGTATGGCGCGTGGCTGCATGTGCTCACCGGCCTTACCCAGCATGCCGGGCTCGCCGAAGACGTGCTCGACCACCGGCTCAACAGCCGCACGGTCTATATGAACCCGGTCTTGCGCTTCATGTATTGGAACATGAACTATCACGTCGAGCATCACATGTTCCCGATGATCCCCTATCACGCGCTGCCACAGCTGCATGAAGAGATGAAGCCCTTTTGCCCGCCCGCCTA
>DATAAP010000463.1:0-2868 GCA_036260035.1 Alphaproteobacteria bacterium
CCGCGCGACGCGCGGTAGGCAATGTCACCCTCGTCGAGGACAGCGACGCGCTGGCCGACGCACGCGAGCCCCCAGGCGACCGCGGAGCCTACCAGCCCGCCGCCGACGACAGCGACGTCGAACTCCTGTCGTGTTGTGTGCAAGTCAATGCTCCTCAATGGCCATGTCCGCGTCCGACCAGCAGGCGTTCGAGGCCGTAGGCGCGGTCGAGAGCGACCATCGCAATGATCGTGATGGCGATGACGCAGGCCGAGACGGACGTCACCAGCGGGTCGATGTTGTCCTGGATGTAGAGGAACATCCTGACCGGCAGAGTGACCGTCGAGGGCGATGCGATGAAGACCGTCATCGTCACCTCGTCGAAGCTGTTGATGAAGGCCAGCGCCCAACCGCTCGTCAGCCCCGGTACGATCAGCGGCAAGGTTATGCGGCGGAACACCGTCCATTGCGAGGCGCCAAGCGAGATCGCCGCGTGCTCGATTTCGCGGTTCATGCCGGTCGCGGCCGCGAGGATGAGCCGCAAAGCGAACGGCAGCACGATGACGATGTGGCTGAGGACGAGGCCGAGGAACGTGCCGCCCAGTCCGATCTGCGAGAAGAAGCGCAGGAATGCAACGCCTAACACCACATGCGGGATCATCAGCGGCGACATGAACAGGGCCGTGAATGCCTGCCGGCCGCGAAACTCGTAGCGCGCGATCGCGAGCGCCGCGGGCACCGAGAACCCGACCGCCAGTGCCGACGAGATGGCTCCGAGCCACAGGCTCTGGAAGAACGCGTCGATGAACTCGGGATAGTGCAGGATGGCCTTGAACCACCGTAATGACGGGCCGTTCACCGGCAGCGACAGATAGCCTTCCGGCGTGAACGCGACGACGCAGACGACGAGGATCGGCGCCAGCACGAAGATGACGAAGAGCGTGTGATAGGCGAGCGCCAAAGGTCCGTTGCGGCTCATCGGAACACCTCGGCATAGCGCCGCTCGACGAGGCGATTGGCCCCCACGATGACCGCCACGAGCCCGACCAGGAGCAGCACGGCAACCGCTGCACCCAGCGGCCAGTTCAGCGTGTTCAGGAATTCATCATAGGCCAATGTCGACGCCACTTTGAGCCGCCGCCCGCCAATGATCGCCGGCGTGGCGAACGCGCTGGCCGCCAATGCAAAGACGATGATCCCGCCGGACAGGATGCCCGGCATCACCTGCGGGAGGACGACCTTCAGGAGCACCTTGCGCGGCGACGCGCCCAGCGAAATCGCCGCGTTCTCGATCTGCGGATCGAGGCGCTGCAGCGCCGCCCAGACCGACAGCACCATGAACGGCATCAGCACGTGCGACAGGGCCACGACGACGCCGGTTTCGGTGAACATGAACGGCAGCGGCCGCGCGATGACACCCAGAGACATCAGCGCCTTGTTGACGAGCCCCGTCTCCCCACCGAACAGCAGCGCCCAACCGAGCGTGCGCGCGACAACGGAGATCAGCAGCGGCCCCAGGATCACGAGCAGGAAGATCCCTTTCCACGGGTGCCGCATGCGGTTGAGGATGTACGCTTCTGGCGCGCCGAACACAGCCGTGATCAGCGTCACTAGGACGGCGATCCTGAACGTGCGTCCGAACATCTCGTGGAAGTAGTCGTCCTCGACGATCTCCCGCCAGTTCTTAAGGATGAAGACGGGATCGATCCCTTTGTACTGCCCCCAGTCGTGGAACGACAGCAGGACCGTCATGACGATCGGCACCAGCACGATGCCGAGGAACAGCATCAGCCCGGGTGCGAGCAGCGCGTACGGAGTCCAGCGCCGCAGGGCAACCGCGGTCATGCAGACGCCCCATCATCCCCGCGCAGCGCCATGTCCTCCGCGCGCCAGGTGAGCCGGACGGCAGCACCCTCCTCAGGCCCCGGCTCGCCCGCATTCTGCCGTATGACCGTGACCAGCCCGCCGGCGGTCTCGACCTGATAGAGCCAGTGGTTGCCTTGGAAGATGCGCGTGCGCACATGCCCGCCGATGCTGCACGCGGCGGGCCCGCTGAAGCTGATCTTCTCCGGCCGCACCGAGACGACCATGCGCTCGGCCGTCGCGGCGCCGGGCCGAATCGGCCACCATCCGTCGTGGATAATGGCGTGCGCGGCGCCGTTCTCGACGTGCCGCGTCGCCTGCAGCATGTTGGTCTTGCCCAGGAACGTCGCCACGAACGGCGTTGCCGGCCGCTCATACGTCTCGTGCGGCGGACCGATCTGCTCGGCCCTGCCCTTGTTCATCACCACGATGCGGTCGGACAGCGCCATCGCCTCAGCCTGGTCGTGGGTCACCAGAATCGTCGTGGCGCCGACCGTGCGTTGGATCTGGCGCAGCTCGATTTGCATTTCCTCGCGCAGCTTGGCGTCGAGATTTGAGAGCGGCTCGTCCAGCAGCAGGATGCGCGGGCGGATGACCAGCGCGCGCGCGAGCGCCACGCGCTGCTGCTGCCCGCCCGACATCCGCCGCGGATAGCGGTCGGCGAACCCTTCCAATCCGACCAGCGACAGCGCCTCGCGGACGCGTATCTCGCGCTCGGCCCGCGGAACCGCCTGCATCTCCAGGCCGAAGGCGACGTTCTCTGCCGCCGTCATATGGGGGAACAGGGCGTAGCTCTGGAAGACGATACCGAGCCCGCGCCGCGCCGGCGGCACCCGCAGCAGATCCTTGCCGTCGAGCGTGATGCCGCCCGCGCTCGGCTCGACGAACCCGGCGATCATCTGCAGCGTCGTCGTCTTGCCGCAGCCCGACGGGCCGAGCAGCGACACGAACTCGCCGCGCCGGATGTCGAGGTCGATCCCCTGGAGCGCCTGAACCGACCCGTGCGCGCCCTCGAACACCTTGTCC
>DATAAP010000464.1:0-3184 GCA_036260035.1 Alphaproteobacteria bacterium
AAGACCTGCGTCTCGGCGCCGGTCGGCTCCACGACCTGCACCTGCGCGGGCACGCTCTCGCCGCCATCGCCGAGCGACAGATGCTCCGGCCGGATGCCGAACACCACTTTGCGTTCTGGCTGCGCCGCGACGCCGTTGGGCAGCGGCAGCTTGGTGCCCGACTCGGTCTCGACGAAGCCCATGCCGCCATTGCGCTTCACGATGCCGGTGATGAAGTTCATGGCCGGCGAGCCGATGAACCCCGCGACGAACAGGTTGGCCGGACTGTCGTAGAGCTCCAGCGGCGTCCCGATCTGCTCGACGATGCCGTCATGCATGACGACGATGCGGTCGGCCATCGTCATCGCCTCGATCTGGTCGTGCGTGACGTAGACCGTGGTGGTCTTGAGGCGCTGGTGCAGCGCCTTGATCTCGGTGCGCATCTGCACGCGCAGCTTCGCATCGAGGTTCGACAGCGGCTCGTCGAACAGGAAGACCTGCGGGTCGCGCACGATGGCGCGGCCCATCGCGACGCGCTGCCGCTGCCCGCCCGAGAGCTGGCGCGGATAGCGCGCGAGGTAATCGGTCAGGTTCAGGATGTTGGCCGCCTTGCGCACGCGCTCGTCTATGATGCCCTGCTCCGCCTTCCGCAGCTTCAGGCTGAAGGCCATGTTGTCGTAGACGGTCATGTGCGGATAGAGCGCGTAGTTCTGGAACACCATCGCCACGTCGCGGTCCTTCGGTGGCAGGTTGTTGACCTGCCTTCCGCCGATCCAGATCGAGCCGCCGGTGATCTCCTCCAGGCCTGCGATCATGCGCAGCAGGGTCGATTTGCCGCAGCCCGAGGGGCCGACCAGCACGACGAACTCGCCATCGGCGATGTCGATGTTGATGCCGTGGATGACTTTGGTGCTGCCGAACGCCTTCTCGACGTCGCGGACGACTACGCCTGCCATGCGTATCCTCAGTGGTGTTCTTCTTGCCTACCGCTTGTTTGTTCCGCGCAGCGGAAGCTTGATCTAACCCGGATTGCAATCCTACCGCAAGCCTGCCTCCGGTTTCAGGACGTGAAATAGCCAGCCTTCTCGGCGATGCGCCATAACCCTTTCGCGGCGGCGCCCTCTCCCGCAACGGTTGCACTGGCGCGGCCCTCCCGGTCTATTGCGGCGCGGTAGCGCTCCGTCAGCGCCGGTGCGCCGACCAGCACAATGCGTGCTGCGGGAAACGCCGCCAAGGCTGCGCGCAGCTCATGGCCGATCAGCAGCCCTGACAGATACGAGGGCAGCGCCGCAGGCGTCATTGCGCCGAACAGCCCTTCCGTGCGTACCGAGAAAATTTGATGCAGCAGACCGCCGGGGCTTCGGCCGCGCTCGATGCCTGCGGAAAAGGCACGGTCGTCATGAGTCTCGCTTTCCATCAGACGGCCGAGGATCGAGTGCTGGCGCAGCACGCCATAGACCTCGCCGGTCATGAAGGTCGCGAAGCGGACCATGCGGCCGCCCTCCACCTTTACCCATTTGCTGTGCGTCCCGGGCAAGCAGTAGAGCGCATCGTGCTCCTGCGGATCGAGCGCGCCGACGATCTGCGTCTCCTCGCCGCGGATTACGTCGCGGCCGCCGGCGAGCGCATCGCCAACCAGGCCTGGTACGATCGCGGCGAGCTGCCCCGGCACTTTGGCAAGCGCGCACGCGAGCTGCGCTGCACCGGCGGGCAGATCGACATAGGGTGCTTCGACCCAACCCTGGCGGCTGCCGATCATGCCGCACATGAGCACGGGCACCGCATGCGCCTTCAGCCAGTCGCCGATCAGCGCCTCATAGGCTGCGGCGAAATCCCCGTTCTTGACCGCCAGGATGCCTTGCGCCGCCGCGCGCGTCTCAAGCACCGCGCCGTCGCGCGCGATACGGAAGGCGCGGCAGTTACTCGTCCCCCAGTCGAGCCCGATCAGCGCCGTCATGCGAGCGATCCGAGCACCGTCTGCGTGTCCAGCACGGCGGCGTATTCGCCCTGCATATTGGCGAGCGAGAGTTGGTGCACGTCCTCGGCCGACCAGCGCTTGCCGCGGAGATCCGTCTTGTCGGTCGCCCAGGTTGCGTCGGACACGACGATGGTCGCGAAACCGAGATTTCCGGCCATGCGTACCGTCGCCTCGACCGAGTTGTGCGTCAGTACGCCGGTCACCACGACCATCGTGTGGCCCTCGCGCCGCAGCCTTGCCTCGAGATCGGTGCCGATGAAGGCGCTGTTGGTGCGCTTGGCGACCACCGTCTCGCCGTCGTACGGGCCGACCTCGCGCTTGAAATCGTTGCCCGGCTGACCGGGCCGGTACGGCGAGTCCGGAAAGGTCGAATCATGCCGGATATGGAAGATCGCACGGCCGCTGTCGCGCCACGCGGCGAGCAGCTTCGCGATGTTCGCCTCGGCGCCCAGATTGTTGCGTGGGCCCCATTTCGGATCGTCGATTGCGTTCTGCACATCGACCACCAGCAGCGCCGCGTCCTTCGCGACGCGCGGGCTCATATCAGCGCCGGCTCAATTCGGTCGAGCGCCTCGGAGAGCTTCGCCTTGCTGGTGGCGAAGCATAGGCGCAGCCAGCCCTGGCCCTCAGGCCCGAAGGCGATGCCGGGAGCGAGGCCGACGCCGTATTTTGCGACGATCTCCTTTGCATAGGTAAGGCTGTCGTCCATGCCATCGACTTGGAAGAAGGCGTAGAAAGCGGCATCGGGCCGCGCTAGACGCACGCGGCGCATGCCGCCAAGCCGCTGCGTCACCAGATCGCGCGCCTGGCGGTACTGCTCGACGATCTCGGCCACGAAAGGCTCGCCCTCCTTGATCGCGGCGAGGCCGGCATGCTGCACGAACGACGTCGCTGCCGACATGTTGAACTCGATGATCTTGCCGAGCGTATCGCCGTAGCCGGCCGGCGCGATGACCCAGCCGAGCCGCCAGCCAGTCATGCACCACGCTTTAGAAAAGCTGTTGATGGAGAGGACGGGATCTTCCGGCATCGCGATATCGAGCAGCGACGGCGACACCGGGCGATCGTAGACCAGCCGCTCGTACACCTCGTCTGCGATCGCCCAGATGCGGCGCTTGCGGCAGAAGTCGAGAATGGCGCGCAGCTCTTCCGGCTTCGCCATCCAGCCGGTCGGATTGCCAGGCGAATTGACGAAGATCGCGCGCGTACGCTCGTCGCACAGCGCGA
>DATAAP010000465.1:0-3126 GCA_036260035.1 Alphaproteobacteria bacterium
CGTGCGCGAACTGTCGCGCGCACGCGTCGTCGATTCCGAGCGGATCGCTCCTGATGTCGTGACGATGCATTCCGAGGTCCTGTTCCGGGACGAGGAGTCGGGGCGCGAGCGCGCCGTGACGCTCGTCTACCCGGGCGAGCACACGGCCCACGACGGCGCGCTCTCGGTGTTGACGCCGCTCGGCGCGGCGCTTGTCGGCTTGTCCGAAGGGCAGACGATCTCGTTCGAGACTAGCGATGGAAGGTCCCGCAGGGTCAGCGTCGTCAGGGTGCTAAGTCAGCCTGAAGCGAACGGCCGCGCGGCGGAGGGTCGCGCAGCGGCGGAAGAGAGGCACTAGGGCCGCGTCTCCTCCCCGACGCGTGCGCTCTTACGCTGGCGCACGCTGTCGGACTTGAGCTGCCCGCAGGCCGCGAGAATGTCGCGGCCGCGCGGCGTGCGCACGGGCGCGACGTAGCCGGCATTCGCGAGAATATCGGCGAAGGCGGCGATCGTTGCGTCGTCGGAGCACTCGAACGACGAGCCCGGCCATTTGTTGAATGGGATCAGGTTCACCTTGGCATGCACGCCGCGCAGCAGCTTCACCAGAGCCCGCGCATCGGCCGGCGAATCGTTGACGCCTTTGAGCATGACGTATTCGAAGGTGATGCGCCGCGCATTGGAGACGCCGGGATAGTCCCGGCACGCTGCCATCAGCTCGGCGATGGGGTATTTCTTGTTGAGCGGCACCAGTACGTCGCGCAGCTCGTCGGTCACCGCATGCAGCGACACCGCGAGCATGACGCCGAGCTCCTCGCCGCAGCGCCGGATCATCGGCACCACGCCGGAGGTCGACAGCGTGATCTTGCGGCGAGAGATCGCGATCCCTTCCGGATCCATGACGACCTTCAGTGCCTTGGCGACGTTGTCGTAATTGAACAGCGGCTCGCCCATGCCCATCATGACGATGTTCGTGAGCTTGCGGTTGGTCTCGGGCGCCGGCCACTCGCCGAAGGCGTCGCGCGCCAGCATCACCTGGCCGACGATCTCCGCCGGCTCGAGGTTGCGCACCAGGCGCTGCGTGCCGGTGTGGCAGAACTTGCAGGTGAGCGTGCAGCCGACCTGCGAGGAAACGCACAGCGTGCCGCGGTCCTCCTCGGGAATGTGGACCGTCTCAGCCTCTTGCCCATCAACGAAGCGCAGCAGCCACTTCTTGGTGCCGTCGAGCGAGTCCTGCAGCCGCGCCACGTCCGGCCGCGCGACGACGAAGCGCTCGGACAGCTTGGCGCGCAGCGGCTTCCCCAGATTCGTCATGGCCTCGAACGAGGTAGCGCCGCGCACATAGATCCACTGCCAGAGCTGACGCGCGCGAAAGGCCGGCTCGCCAAGCTCCGCCATGGCGGCCGTCAGCTCCTCGCGCGACAGCCCGACCAGATTGTCGCGGCCGTCCGCAGGCGCCGCCAGCGGTCGCTGTGGCGTGTCGAATTCCGGCTTGGCGCCGGCGAGGGTCTCAATCATGGCGCTCTATATAGGCGCTCCAAGCGCCGGCGTCACGGTGCGCGGGAACGCCGCATCCCGTTACCCATCGGGAAGGTCAATGCCGTCTCGGCCGCCGAGCGGACCTATTTGATCCCGCACGCCTTGCCTATTTCGGCATAGGCGTTGCTGAACCCCGCCAGCGAGAAAGAGTCGGCAGTTTCCGTCCCACGCACGGAAGTGCCCTTGACGACGATGGTCTTGCCGCTGCGCATAGCCTCGACCAGCGCCTTGTCCATCGCGGCGTCGCGCGCCCAGGCGCCCTCCGGATCCGTCTCGGGCCGCGTGAACATCTCGAACTTCTTCCTCTCGATCTCGACCGTGACCGGGGCGCCTGGCTTGTAGGGATAGCCGGACTGGAAGCTCACCTCGTCGCGCTGCTTGGCGGCCGGACGATGCGTGATCGTGAGCAGGATGTCGCCGCGCTTGGCGCCTTCGGGAAGCGTCTTGGTGGGCCGCGCCACCATGTAGCACACCTTGCTCGACTTCTCCGGAAGCTCGATCGCAATCCAGGAATCGAACGTGCCGAGCGATTTTGGCGCCGTCTGCGCCGTCGCCGGCACGACCGTCAGCAGCAGGGTTGCGAGCGCAGCGCCAGAACCGGCGCGCGCCAGACGAAGCAAAGAGTAAAACACCCCGACCCGCATATGATAATTCTAACCATCGCCGTATGACACGCGCGACCGCCGGCGTCAACGCTGCGTGCGTCACTTCGTCTTGATGCGCCGGAATCGTGGCGGGCCGAAAGCATGCTCCGGCAGTGCTACCGGAGGGCCGCCGGGCGCAACCGGCCGCCCGGCAAAGCGCCCAGTGCTGATCAGGCGATCATACATGGTGATCGCCCCCGCCAACGCCAGATTGACGGAGAATTTCGTCGGAATCTTGACCACGTGCTCGCACAGGGCAAGCATCTCCGGTGACAGCGAACCGCGTTCGGCGCCAAGCACGTACGCCGCGGCGCGCGGATGCCGAAAACTCGGCAGCGCCACCGCATCGTCGACGATCTCGAGTCCAACGAGCGTGCAGTCGCGCGGCAGGCGGAACGCCGCGACGCTCTCGAACTCGTAGAAGGGCAGATTGCCCGGCGTGTCAGACGTATCTGCCAGTCCGCCCTGGCTGCGGTCATAGGCCGCAGCGACGGTGAAGACAAAGCTCGCGCCGAAGGCATGCGCCGTGCGGAACAGGCTGCCGAGATTCATCGGCTTGCTGATCCCCTCCACCCCGATACCGAAATAGCCGCGCATGATTTTTCCGTGACTGCCTCGGTCAAACTTGCCTGTCGCGCCTCGGCAAGGCAAGGTGTGCGCATCGTGGTTGCCGATTCCGCCTTGCTCACAACTTCCCCTGTACCAGCCGAAGCCTCAGCGCCGCCTCTCGCGGTGCATGTGTCGCGCGGTGCGGCGATCGAGAGCCGGCATCGCGCCTGGTACGCTGTCGTTGACGCGGCCGGATGCGTCGTTGCCGGCGCGGGCGATACCCGCACGGCAGTCTACCCGCGTTCGGCGATCAAGCCGCTGCAAGCCCTGCCCGTGGTGGAGACGGGGGCGGCGGACCGCTTCGCGCTGACCGCGGCCGAGCTGGCGCTAGCCTGTGCCAGCCATGGCGGCGAGCCGG
>DATAAP010000466.1:0-5986 GCA_036260035.1 Alphaproteobacteria bacterium
CGCAAGACGGGATTCCGCATCTGTCTCGACGATTTCGGCGCCGGCGCCTCGTCTTTCGACTATCTGAAGGCCTTCGCCGTCGACTTCATCAAGATCGACGGCAAGTATGTCCGCGGCATCGTCTGCAGCGAACGCGACCAGACATTCGTCGCCGCGATGACCGACCTGGCGAAGCGGCTGTCGATCGCCGTCATTGCCTAGCAGACAGAGACAGAAGAGCATGCCAGCACGCTGATGAAGCTCGGCGTCGAATACGCGCAAGGATTCCTGTTCGGCCGGCCCGGGCAGCTGCCGACGCCGCTGGTTGGCCAGCCTCAGAAGCGGCGGACCGGCACGCGGTAGGGCAGATGCTCGGCAGAAGCTGCCAGCAGCTCGCTTGCCATAGTTCCTGTTTTGTTCTAAGATGTCGGTCGAGGATGACCGATGACCACCGGATTCATGCCGCTCGCCCGATTCCATGTGCAGCCGGATGGCGTCTGGCTGGAAATCGAGACCCCGGACGGTAAACGCGCGGCCATCAACCTGCGCGAAGTCGGGCCTGCTTCAGAGGTCGGCGAGGCCTTTCGGGAGTGGTGCGACTGGCATATCGGGGCGATCGTTTCGTCCGATAGTTGAGCCTGCGCTGCCGCGGACCTGGCGGGAACCAAACCGCTGCCCTCGCGTTACTTGAGTCGTATTGAGACGCATATCTCGGTTTGGTCCGTACCGACGGGCCATCGACCCAAGGGCGCCCGGCTGTTTCCCCCCATCAGCCGGGTGTTCCTTGGGTCAAATTTTTGCGTCAGCTGACGGCCTGCAGGGTCAGGGTCGCCAGGGCTAGAACCATCGAAGCAATCAGCGTCTCAACGCCTTCGACGATCTTCTTGAGAGCATAGCCCGGGGCGTCGAACAGGTCAGCCAGCATAGACAGCACGCCCTCGGTCAGTGCAACGGCGAAGCCAAGCTGCGTGACCGTCTGCAGCGCGAAGTCAGTTGAGTAGGGCAGCAGCAGCGCGATCACGGCCGCAGTCCCGCCGCACAGCATCGTTTTCCAGGTTGCCTCCGTTAGCACGGCGCGGGCAACCAGGGTCGGCAAGTCGGTCAAGGGACGCTCCTCTCGTCACGGCTTGGCCGACGCTAGTTAACAGATGTTAACGATTCCTTGCCGAGGACAGCCGGCAAGCTTAGGGCCGGTAGCCAGGGCCCTGAATCTGCGGAACCAAGGTAGGACTGACGAACCGCCCAATACTCTCCGCATCCGCTGGATCGATGGCCGGCCCAATTGCGGCAGGCGCCTGAGGTATCCGTGTCGCGCCCCTGACGGCGCGTTCCTGCTCGAGGGTCACGGAGACCGACTGCACCAGAAACGCCGTGGCACCGTAGGCGAGGGGGCGGTTCTGTGCGTCGAGGGCGAGCACTTCCAGGCGATACGAATGGTAGGGATAGAACGAATTGACCCGCAGCTCGCCCACGCACGGCGCCTGGTAATCGGCCAGCGTGCCCTCGGCAAACCCGCCTGGGACGGCTTCAGCGGTCGTTTGCCAAGGGCTTTGGAACAACACGTTGGTGTTCGTCAGACGCACCCTATACCGCGCCGTCGCCGGCGGCGCGTTGGCGATGTCGATTGCCGGCGACACGCCGAGGCCGCACAGGTTGCGCGAGGTGATGTGCGTCGAGACGCTGAGCCGGGGCAGCTCCGGGAAAGGCGGCGGCGGCGATGCGCAGCCGGCCGTGAGCGCCGCCAGCACGAGCAAGCGGCCGCATGCCAAGGCGCCGCGAATCGCATTCACATTTCCCATGCGGTTGTTCTACCTTGCCCGGCCCGCAACTCAATAGCCGTTTTTCGTCAAGCACATGAGATCGAGGATGCGATGACCGAGACCGCCGATTGTGTCGTGATCGGCGCTGGCGTGGTCGGTCTCGCCGCGGCCCGCGCGCTCGCCCTACAGGGACGGGAGGTCATCGTGCTCGAGGCGACCGAGGCGATCGGCACCGAGACGAGCTCGCGCAACAGCGAGGTCATTCACGCCGGCATCTACTACGTCCCGGGCAGCCTCAAAGGGCAGCTCTGCGTCGCCGGCAAAAATCTGCTGTACCGCTTCTGCAACGAGCACGGCGTTTCGTACCGCAACTGCACTAAGCTGATCGTCGCCACCAGCGAGGCGCAGCATGCGACGCTTGCGGCAATCCGCGCCAATGCGCTCGGCAACGGTGTTGACGACCTAGCCTTTCTGACCGGCGAAGAGGCGCGCGCCCTGGAACCGAATCTGCGCTGCGTGGGCGCGCTGCTCTCGCCATCGACCGGCATCGTTGACAGCCACGGGCTGATGCTCGCCTTCGTCGGCGATATGGAGTCGCGCGGTGGCATGATCGCTTTCAACAGCCCGGTCGAAGGCGGCCGCGTGGTCGATGGCGGGGTCGAGCTCAAGGTCGGCGGCGCCGATCCGATGCGGCTGCGCTGCCGCACGGTGGTCAATTCCGCGGGCCTGCATGCGCAGGCCGTCGCGCGTTCGATCGCCGGCATTCCCACGCAGTCGATCCCGCCGACCTACTACGCGAAGGGCAACTATTTCTCGCTGTGCGCGAAGCCACCTTTCACGCGGCTCATATATCCGGTGCCAGAGCCGGGCGGCCTCGGTGTGCACATCACTGTCGATCTCGCCGGCCAAGCGCGCTTCGGCCCCGATGTCGAATGGGTCGACCGCGTCGAGTACAGCGTCGATCCGCATCGCGCCGACAAGTTCTATGCCGAAGTACGGCGCTACTGGCCGGACCTGCCGGACAACAGCCTACAGCCGGCTTATTCGGGAATCCGGCCGAAGCTGGGGCCTGCCGGCATGAACTCGGACTTCGTCATTCAGGGTCCCGGCGAGCACGGCGTTGCGGGCCTCGTCAATCTCTACGGCATCGAATCGCCCGGGTTGACAGCTTCATTGGCGATCGCTGCGAAGGCAGCACAAATGCTGGGGTGAAACGCGCCGTCCACGAGCTCGCGTGTTACACTTTCATGAAATGCGCGCGCACACGCGGCTGTTTATCGATCGTTTAGAAGCCGCACGCTAGTTACTCGCCTCGCAGCAGCTGAGTACCGCCAGCCCACGCGCGCGACGATGACCAACGACGAAGGAATTGCGGCGATCGCCTTGAGCGTGCCGCCGCTGCCGCCGGAAACCTCCTGCCGTGAAATATACAGCCGCTTCGAAGCCGCCGAGGACGTGCCGGCAATTCCGATCGCAGTCGGCGATCGGCCCGTCGGACTGGTGAATCGTAACGACATGTTCGCGCTGTGGGCGACGCGCTTCGGCCGGGCGCTTTACGAGCGCAAAGCGATAGCGGAGATCATGGATGAGAGGCCGCTGATCGTCGACGTCACGATGAATCTCGACGCGCTCCGCTCTCTCATCCTGGGTGAGAACCCCGGCGCCCTGGTTCGTGGTTTTATCCTCGCGCGCGACGGATCCTATGCCGGGATCGGCACTGCCCTGTCGCTGCTGCGGCTGGCGGTGAGCCAGGCGGAGCAGCGGAACAAGGCGCTGCAGGATGCGAAGGTGGAGGCCGAGGCGGCGAACCGCTCCAAGTCGCAGTTCCTCGCGAATATGAGCCACGAGCTGCGCACGCCGCTCAATGCCATCATCGGTTTCGCCGAGCTTATCAAGGACGAGCGGTTCGGCCCCGTCGGTCAGGCGCGCTATCTCGAGTACGCCGGCGACATCTTCTCCAGCGGTAACCATCTCCTGTCACTGATCAACGACATCCTCGACATGGCGAAGATCGAGGCCGGTCGCATGGAACTGCACGAGGAGGACGTCGCCGTCGCTGAGGTCGTCGAAGAGGCGGCGCGTCTGCTCCGCCAATGCGCCGAGGAGAGCCTCGTCGTTTTGGCGGTTAGCGTCGAGAACGCGCTGCCGGACGTTCGCGCAGACCGCCGCGCCCTGCGGCAGATGCTGCTCAACCTGATCGGCAACGCGGTGAAGTTCACGCCCGCGGGCGGGCGCATCGCGGTCACGGCCGCGCGGGAGGGCGACTGCGTTGAGTTCCGGATCGTCGATACCGGAATCGGCATTGCGCCCGAGCACATGGACACTGTCCTCGCGCCCTTCGGACAAGTCGCGAATGAGCTGACGCGCAGCCATCCGGGCACTGGCCTCGGCCTTCCCTTGGTGAAGGCGCTCGCCGAGCTGCATGGCGCGCGGCTTTCTCTGACGAGCGAGGTTGGCCGCGGCACGACCGCCGTGGTCCGGTTCCCGGCCGACCGCTCGCTGCTCCGCAAGGTTCCGTTGCGCGTCGTGCGCCGCTAGGCCCCCGCAATCTCGTGCACTCTGACCATGGGAAGGGCCGTTCGGCCGCCGAGCGCCGCCCAGTCCTGGCTGCGCAATAGGCAGGTCCGGCACGCGGGAGGGGCGGACCCGTCAAAAAATCACGACCGCGCGCGGCGGGTTGTGCTATCCGAGGCGCCGCGATGGCGGGCGGGCCATGCACCCGCCTGCCAGACACATCATGGGAAGAGACGATGCAGATCGACATGCCGCGGAACGCCTTCAAACACGCGCTTGCCGCGGGAACGCCGCAGATCGGATTATGGAGCAGCCTGTGCAGCAACGTCGTCGCCGAGGTGATCGGCGGCTGCGGGTTCGACTGGATTCTGGTGGATACCGAGCATTCGCCCAACGAGCTGCCCGGCATCATGTCGCAGCTCCAGGCGCTTGCCGTCGGCACGGCGACACCCATCGTGCGGCCGGCCTGGAACGACGTGGTGCTCATCAAGCGCATCCTCGACGTCGGCGCCACGTCGATCCTGGTGCCGTTCGTGCAAAACGCCGAGGAGGCGCGCAAGGCGGTTGCCGCTACGCGCTATCCGCCGGCCGGCATCCGCGGTGTTGCTACGACCACGCGCGCCGGTAAGTTCGGCCGCATCAAGGACTACCTGCGCAAGGCTAATGACGAGATCTGCGTCCTTGTCCAGGTCGAGACGCGCACCGCGCTCGACAATCTCGAAGCGATCGCTGCTGTCGAAGGCGTCGACGGCGTGTTCATCGGCCCCTCCGATCTTGCCGCAGCCCTCGGCCATCTCGGTAACCCGGCGCACCCCGACGTGCAGGCCGCGATCTCCGACGCCGTGAAGCGCCTGAAGGCGAAAGGCAAGCCCGCCGGCATTCTCACCTCGGTCGAGGCGGATGCGAAGCGCTATCTCGCCGAGGGTTACACGTTCGTCGCTGTCGGCACCGACATGGGCCTGCTCGCTCGCAATGGCGAAGCGCTGGCCGCGAAATTCAAATCCTGAGCAGGGGATTCTTCGATGAAGCCGGATCTGATTTCCGTGGCACCGCTGATGGCCAAGCACATGGATGAAATCGCGCAGGATTTCACCATTCATAAGCTGCCACCCGCGGGCCCTGAGCGCACGGCGCTGCTGTCGAAGGTCGGCCCAAACGTCCGTTTCCTGCAGACAACCGGCTTCCACGGCGCCGATGCGAACCTGATCAATGCGCTGCCGAAGCTCGAGATCATTGCCTGCATGGGCGTTGGCGTCGATGCGGTCGACCTCGATCTCGCCAAGAAGAAGGGAATCGCCGTCACCAATACGCCCGACGTGCTCAACGATGACGTCGCCGACCTCGCAATCGCGCTGATGCTGATGACCGGGCGGCGGCTGGCCCTCAGCGACCGCTACGTGCGCGATGGACGATGGCTGAAGGGCTCGCAACCGCTCGCAACCAAGGTCTCGGGCAAGAAGCTTGGTATCCTCGGCCTAGGCCGCATCGGCAAGGCGATCGCCAAGCGTGCTGCGGCCTTCGACATGGATATTTCCTATTTCGGCCGCAACAAGCAGGCCGGCGTGCCGTACCGCTACTATCCCGACCTCGTGCAGATGGCGCGCGACGTCGATTTCCTCATCATCATCTGCCCCGGCGGCCCGGCCACCAAGGGCATCGTCAATAAGGAAGTGATTGAGGCGCTGGGGCCGAAGGGTATCCTCGTCAACGTCGCGCGCGGCTCCGTCGTCGAC
>DATAAP010000467.1:0-6920 GCA_036260035.1 Alphaproteobacteria bacterium
GCGCCGAACATCGCCTCGAGCGTGCGTCCGATCGTCTCGACCGAGACGCCGAGGTCGGCGGCCTTAGCGCGATCGATCTGGACGCGCAGCTCGGGCTTGTTTTCGCGGTAGTTGGAATCGACGTTGAGAAACCGCCCGTCCTGGCGCGCCCGGTCCATGATCCTGTCGCGCCAGCCGCGCAGCGTCTCGTAATCGGGGCCGCCGAGGACGAACTGGATCGGCGGCTGGAAGCCGCGCTGGCCGAGCGAGGCGGGGTTGATGGCGACAGCGCGTGCGCCGGGGAGCGAGATTACCTGGTTCGAGATCTCGCGGACCAGGTCCTGCTGCTTGCGGCTGCGCTCGTCCCACGGCTTCAGCCGGACGAACACGTTAGCCTCGTTCACCGGCGCGGGCCGCTGCCAACCGGGCGCGAGGTTGCTCATGACCACATAGGCGTCGCCGCGCTCGACCAGCGGGTATACAGCGTCCTCGATCCGCCGCACTTGCTCGCGCGTGTAGCCGATGCTGGCGCCTTCGGGTGCGGTGATGCGTACGATGATCACGCCGCGATCCTCGATGGGCGCGAATTCCTTCGGCAGTATGCGGAACAAGCCGACCGCCAACGCGGAGACCAGCACTGCAACGGCGACGATGACGAAGGGCGCGCCTTGCGAGCGCTGCAGCATCCAGCGATAGCTGCGATTCATGCCGTCGAAGAACCGCTCGGTCATCAGGTAGAGCCGGCCCTCGCCGTCATGCGTGCGCAGGAACTTGGAGCACATCATCGGCGACAGGGTCAGGGCGACGAGGCCCGAGAAGAGGACCGCGGCCGCGAGCGCGATGCCGAACTCGGTGAACAGCCGGCCGGTGTTACCGTCCATGAAGGAGATGGGCACGAACACGGCGACCAGGGTAAGCGTGGTCGCGATCACCGCGAACGCGATCTGCCGCGAGCCGCGCACGGCGGCCAGCAGGGGCTGCTCGCCCAGCTCGATCCGGCGGTGGATGTTCTCCAGCACCACGATCGCATCGTCGACGACGATGCCGATCGCGAGCACCAGCGCCAGCAGCGTCAGCACGTTGATAGAGAAGCCGAGCGCCGCGATCACGCTGCACGAGGCGATAATGGAAACGGGGATGGCGATCGCTGGGATGACCGTGGCGCGGATCGAGCGCAGGAAGACGAAGATTACGCCGATGACGAGGACCACGCCGAGGCCGAGGGCGTGGAACACCTCGTAGATCGACTGCTTGATGAACACGGATTCGTCGTAGCCGATCAGCATGCTCACGTCGGGTGGCATGCTCGGCTGCAGCACGGCCATTTCCTTCTTCACGCCGTCGGCGACCGACAGCGTATTCGCTGTCGACTGGCGCAGGATGCCAAGCCCGACCGACGTGCGCCGGTTGGCGCGCAGCTCGCTGCGCTCGTCCTCCGGTGCCACCTCCACCTTGGCGACTTCGCCCAGGCGAATCTGGTAGCCGCCGCGCGTGCCGACGACGATCGATGAGAACTGCTCCGGCGTCGCCAGGCGCGAATCCGTCTTGACCGTCAGTTCGCGCTGGCGGGACTCGATGCGGCCGCCTGGAAGCTCGACGTTCTGGCGCTTGATCGCCTGCTCGACGTCGTCAACGGTGAGGCCGCGCGCTGCCATTGCCTGGCGGTCCATCCAGATGCGCATGGCGAAGCGCCGCTCGCCGGAGATGAACACCGAGGCCACGCCCGGCACGATCGACAGCCGGTCGACCAGATTGCGCCTCGCATAGTCGGTCAACTCCATCTGGCTCATGCGCTCGCTCGACAGCGTGAACCAGACGATGGCGCGCGCGTCCGAATCGACTTTCGAAATCACCGGCAGCTCGGCCGCTTCCGGAAGGCGAGAAATGATGCGCGAGACCTTGTCGCGGACGTCAGCCGCCGCATCGTCCACGTCGCGGGTGAGCTGGAACTCGATCGTGACGTTGCTGCGCTCCTCGCGGCTGATCGAGCTGATGGTCTTGACGCCCTCGATGCCGGCAACGGAGCTCTCGACGATCTCGGTGATGCGGCTTTCCACGACCTCGTTCGACGCGCCTTTATAGACCGTGGTGACCGAGACGATCGGCGGATCGATCGCCGGGTACTCGCGGACGGGAAGGCGGCTTCCGGCGGCGAGCCCGATGACGACGAGGATGAGGCTGAGGACAGTGGCGAAGACCGGGCGCTTGATTGAGAGATCGGAGAGGACCATGAGAGGCTCAGCTCAACGGCCGCAGCGGCGTCGGCGCTACCGGCTGGTTGTGGCGCACTTTCTGGACGCCGCGGGCGATCACCTGCTCGCCCGCCTTCAGCCCCTCGGCTATCTCCACCTCGCCGGTGAAGCGCTGGCCGACCTTCACTTCGCGACGGCCCGCGCGGCCGTCATTGACGACGAAGAGATACTGGCGGCCGCCCTCGGCGACGATCACTTCCTCCGGCACGATTACGGCATCATGGCGCTCGGCAAGCGCCAGCTCGACATTCAGGAACATGCCGGGCTTGAGCGCGTCGTCGGGGTTCTCGAAGAGCGCGTTGACGCGCACGGCGCGCGTCGCCGGATCGACACGCGAGTCGATGACGCTGACCACGCCTTCGAAGGAGCGGTTGACGAAAGCCGGCGTGCGCGCCAGCACGCGCAGGCCTGGCTTGAGTTTGCCCAGGAAGTTCTCAGGGACCGCGAAGTCGAGCTTGATCTTCGACAGGTCGTCGAGCGTGGTGATCATCGTGCCGGGCTGCACGAGGGCGCCGAGGCTGACCTGGCGCATGCCGACGCGACCTTCGAACGGCGCGGTGATGCGGTTGTCGTCGAGGCGGGCGTCCATCGCCCGCACCTTCGCCTCGTTGGAGCGGATGCGGCCTTCCGCGGCGCGGAGCTGCGACTCGAGTTCGTCGAGACGCGCTTCGGTGACGCTGCCGGTGCCGCGCAGCTGCCTGGAACGGTCGAGTCGCTGCTTGATCTCGTCGCGTTGCGCGCGCGACTGCTCGAGGTCGGCACGCGCCTGGTCCAGCTCGGCGCGCCGCTCCCTGGCTTCGAGTTCGATCAGCACGGCGCCGGCGCGTACACGCTCGCCCTCGCCGAAATTGATTTTCTCAACGTTGCCGGCCTGTTTTGCGGTGATCGTCACCGACTCGTTTGCCCGGGCTGTGCCGATGGATTCCACCGACTCGCGCACCGTGCCGGTGCGGGCAGTGATGACCTCGACCGCTACCGGGCCGGAGACTCGGCCTGGGTTGGCCGTGGCGCCAGTACTGCCCCATTGCTGGGAGACGTACCAGCCGCCGGCGCCCAGCGCGCCAAGGCCTACAACCATGAGTGCCTGAACGACGATACGCATTCGCAAAGCCTGCTGCCTGGAGCCACCCCATGACCCGCGAGCCAAGTCTAAGCCCTTAGATTTTCGTTCTTATTAAGTGACAGGCGACTGCGCCCGCGCGCCGCAGGGTGGCATATTAGCCGTCTAACCCCTTCCTGCATATGGGAATTCGGGCCGAGAAATCAGGCTCCGAGCGCAAATATTAAGCACAGCCCGGCGACCGCCGCTGCGGCGCGGACCCAGAGCCGGCCGCCGGCACCGATCGTTGCAAATGAGAGCAGGCCGATTCCCGTCGCGATCCGCACGGCTGCAAGCAATGCGAGAAAGAGACCTTCGTCCGGCCGCAGCAGTGCGGGATTAGCGACGAAGGCGGGCGGCACCAAGAACAGGCCGAGGCCGAGCCGCATGGCGGTTCCCGCGACCGGAAGCCAAGGCGTCTGAGCGATGCCGGCGGCGATATACACGGTGCCGCAGACCGGCGGCGTGATGGTCGACAGCAGCGCGTACCAGAAGATGAAGAAATGGGTGACCAGCGGGTCGAGGCCAAGCTCGCCGAGCGCCGGCGCTGCGACCGAGACGCAGATGATATAGGCCGCTGTGGTCGGCACCTCCATGCCAAGGATGATGCAGGCTATCGCGGTCAGGATGAGTGCCAGCCACAGCTTTCCGGCCGCGATCGACAGAATGGCGGAGGTGACCTTGACGCCGAGGCCCGTCATCTGCAGCACGCCGACGATGATGCCGGCACAGACGATCACCGCGGCGATCATAGCGATTTGCTCCGACGCCTCTACCGCCGCCTGAGCGAGGCGGCGGCCCCAACGCGCCCAGTCGACCCGACCGGTATGGTCGACGATCAGCAGCAGCGTCGTCGCCGCGATCGCGATCACGCAGCCATATTGCGGCGTGTAGTCGGTGAGGAGGAGCATCAGCACGAGGATGCCGAACGGCATCAGGAAGAATGGCGCTGTGCGCCCAACATGCGCCCAGGACGGCAGCTCGCTCTGGGGCAGGCCCTTGAGGCCGTAGACATAGGCGAAGCAGTGACAGCCGATCCACGTGATGACGTAGAACAGTGCCGCCGGCAGCACGGCCGCTGCCATGATGTCCGCATACGTGACGCGCAGCATCTCCGCCATCAGGAAGGCGCCGGCGCCCATGATCGGCGGCGTGATCTGGCCGCCAGTCGACGCCACGGCCTCGACGGCCGCCGCGAATTTCGGCGGGTAGCCGAGCTTGATCATGTTGGGGATCGTGAACGTGCCGGTGCCCGCGACATTCGCCGAGGCCGAGCCGGAGATCGTGCCGTAGAGCGCGGAGGCTACGACCTCGACCTTCGCGGAGCCCGCGCGGTAGCGCCCGGCGACGCGCTTGGCGATCGCCATGAAGCCCTCGCCCGCATCGCCAGCGGCGATCACGGCGCCGAGGATCAGGAACGGGGCGACGACGGTCGCCGAGATCGCTGTGAGTTCGCCCCACAACCCGCCCTCGGCGATGACCAGCGTGCCCAGGAAGGATTCCAGCGGCAGCCCGTCATGGCCGTACTCGCCAGGGATGAGATGCCCGAACAGGCCGTAGGCGAGCGCGACGAGTGCCACCGAGGGCAGCACTGGCTTGATCGCACGCCGTGCCATGTCCAGCACCACGAGGATGACTACGAGCGCGACGCCGTGTTGGAGCCAGCCTTGCAGAGTGCCGTACTGGTCGAGCAGGTGATCGCGGTCGAGAATGATGTAAAGGCATGCCGCGATTCCGAGCCCGCCGACGGCATAGGCCAGGGCACGCGACGCGGCCGAGCCCTTCGTGCCGATGAAGAAGATCCACGGGATGCTCAGCAGCAGGTGCAGCGGCCGCGACACCAGATTGGGAACCAGGCCCGAGAAAATCAGCCAGATATGGAATGCGACTGTAACGACCGCCCAAGCGAGGATTGTGGCGCGCGTGAAATCAACACCGGTCGGCTTCGCGGTCGGCGTCTGCATGCTTCTATTGCTGTAAATGCGTAGGGGCGGGCGTGAACCCGCCCCTACAACGCCCCCCGAAATTCGGTCACCGCGCCGCAGCCGGCGTCGCGACCTTCGCCTCGTCGTAATACTTGATCGCGCCCGGATGCAGCTTGCCGGCGAGGGAGCCGACCATGTCGGACGACACGCCGGCCCAGTACGGATTGCTCTTCGCCATCGTGGCGCGCTGCGTCCAGAACGCCTTGGTCACCGTGTAGGCCGTCGCCTCGTCCATGCGCGTGGTCGCATATGCGCCGACCGGGACGGACAGCGTGGTTACGTCGTAGTCCTGCGTGGGATAGGTCCCCTTCGGGATCACGATGCCGATGGCGGTCTTGTCGATGAGCTGCACGGTCGCGAGCTGCTGAGGTGTCAACGACAGGATCCGGATCGGCGTCGCTGCGGCGAGTTCCTGCACCTGCGGCGAGGGATGCGCGCTCGCCGTGACAAAGCCGGTCACCTGCCGGTTGCGGACGGCGGCCGGGGCGGAGGCGAGCTCGGTGTCTACCAGCTTCACCTTGCCTTCCATGCCAAGGGCCTGGAAAGCCGCCAGCGTGAGGCGTTGCCCGGCGGTGCCGCGGCCGCCGGGGATGAAGTCTTTGCCGGCGAGATCGGTCAGGTCGCTCACCCCGGCATCGGCGCGCACGATCCAGTGCATGGTGATGCCGGGAATCGGAAAGAGGCCGCGGATCGTGTCATAGCCGCTTTCCCCCTCGAACGGCTTCTTGCCGGCGCGCGCGTCCTCGAGCAGGCCGGGAGGCGTCGTGAACACGAAGTTGCCGGCGCGCCGTGCCGCCTCTTTCACGTTCTGCACGGAGCCCTGGCTCTCCTCAACGGTGGCGGTGAGCTTGCCGCCGCTCGCCGCTTTGAGCGCCTCGCCGATCTGCACGGTCATCAGGTAATACGATGTGCCGGTCTGTGCTGATTTGAGCGTGACGCGCGTCTGCGCGGCCGCATCGGCCCCGAAGCCGAGCGCGAGCGCTGCGGCGGCGAGCAGTATCTTCTTCACGTGCATTCCCCCTTCGTATCAAGGCGCCGGATCATGCCCGCCCTACGCGCGCCGAGGCAAGCATTCCTCCTGTTTTCGTTAACGACATACGTCCCGGACCGCGTTTGTGGTGCTGCTAAGGCCGCTCACCGGCTAATCCCAGCCTTCTCGCATTACCTCGGGCGCGCCAACGCCAGCACTCGGTGAGCCGGATAAACTGATGCTCATCCGCTTGCCGTTCCATTGACCCAGTGCGTTCGCCTCGCCGTGTCACGGCGTGCGGCGTCTCGGCTTCTTCAGATCCGGACTTCGGGTCTCTATCAGGAGGGCGCGATGATCAAACTACGCGTGAATGGTCAGGATCAGACTTTCGGCGACGATCCCGCGATGCCGCTGCTGTGGTATCTGCGCGACGAGCTTGGGCTTACTGGCACCAAGTTCGGGTGCGGCATAGCGCAATGCGGCGCTTGCACCGTGCACGTCGACGGGCGGGCGGCGCGCTCGTGCGTCATGCCGCTGGCGAGCGTGGGCGCGCGCCGCGTGACCACTATCGAGGCGCTCGGCCAGCCCGGCCATCCGCACGCCGTGCAGCGTGCCTGGACGCTGCACCAGGTGCC
>DATAAP010000468.1:0-3991 GCA_036260035.1 Alphaproteobacteria bacterium
TCTCGATCGCCGCCGCCATCTCCGGATGCTCCTTGAGGTAGTTCCGCGTGTTCTCGCGGCCCTGGCCAATGCGCGTGCCATCATACGAGAACCACGCGCCGGACTTCTCGATCACCCCGGCCTTGACGCCGAGATCGATCAGCTCGCCGGTCTTGGACACGCCCTCGCCGTACATGATATCGAATTCAACGACCTTGAACGGCGGCGCCATCTTGTTCTTGACGACCTTCACGCGCGTCTGGTTGCCGATCACCTGCTCGCGGTCCTTGATCGCACCGATGCGGCGGATGTCGAGGCGCACCGAGGCGTAGAACTTCAGCGCGTTGCCGCCCGTCGTTGTCTCCGGATTGCCGAACATCACGCCGATCTTCATGCGGATCTGGTTGATGAAGATCACCATGCAGCGCGAGCGCGAGATCGAGCCGGTGAGCTTGCGCAGCGCCTGGCTCATCAAACGCGCGTGCAAGCCCATATGCGAATCGCCCATCTCGCCTTCGAGCTCGGCGCGCGGCACGAGGGCCGCGACGCTGTCGACGACGAGGACGTCGATGGCGCCCGAACGTACCAGCGTGTCGGCGATCTCCAGCGCCTGCTCGCCGGCATCCGGCTGCGAGATCAGCAGCTCGTCTACATTGACGCCGAGCTTGCGGGCGTAGGCCGGATCAAGCGCGTGCTCGGCGTCGATGAACGCGCAGGTGCCGCCGCTCCTCTGCGCCTCGGCGATCGCATGCAGCGCTAGCGTCGTCTTGCCCGAGCTCTCCGGGCCGTAAATCTCGATGATGCGGCCGCGCGGCAGGCCGCCGATGCCGAGCGCGATGTCCAGCGACAGCGAGCCGGTCGACACCACATCGCTCGCCTCGACCGGGTCGCGCTGACCGAGCTTCATGATCGAGCCCTTGCCGAAGGCACGCTCGATCTGGCTGAGGGCGGCGTCCAAAGCCTTGTTCTTGTCCATTGAGTCCCGGGAATCCTTGTCCGAATTGTCGCGCAGCGAGCGCAAAGCCGTGACTGACATCGCGATCTCTCCTTATTTCACACCAGGGTCCCGAGTGGCAAACCATGCCCGGCACTGCCCCGAAATCCCTGCCTGCTGGTGAAAGTACCCGATTTGTTCCCCTAGCCGTTTCCGGTCGGACGCCAAAGGGGCCCGAGCCGGGAAGGCACAGTGTACACATTTTGTTCTCATGCTCAAGAGAAATCACTCAACCTCACCGGGACTTCACTTTGGCGGTCCGCTGCGCCGAAGATTTGCAAACCTAACTCGAGGAGCGATGCGCCTCTTACCGCCGCGCTTGTCGTGCTCGAGAGCCTGAAGAGCTTGAGCCGCTAGGTCCTCACTTCAGCACGATGCGGTGGGCGAAGGCATCGCCGTCGCTGACCGTGATCTGCTCGAAGCCCAGCAGCTTAGCCAGGTCGAAGAACGTCGCCTGATCGTCGATCGGCGTGCCTTGGAAGAGCGGCCCGAGGCGTAACAGGCTGGTCAGGGTCGCGAACAACGCCCGCGCCCGGTAGACGGTGCCGAGCCGCCCATCACCATAGCCGACGATGATCAGCTTCTCCGCCTCCTCACCCTTGGCGAAGACGGCATAGGGCGCGGGATATGGCAGTTCGGATAGCTGCTTGGTCACTGCCGCGACGAAGCCGAGCCGACGGCGGCGGTCGCTGTCCGGGGCCGCCGGCACACGCGCTTCGTACACCTCGCTGCTGCCGACCGGCGGGTAGTAATAGCCCTCGTGCCGGTCCTGGGCGGATGCCGGGATTGCCGCGGCGAGCGCGACGGAAAAGACGATTATGCGCAGGCCGGTCGGCATCGAAACCTCACCCTTTGGTTGAACCCGCCGCTCGGGCCGTGGCGTTTACCGGTTTACGCAATCTAAACCCCGTTCCGAGGACAATAAAAGATTGCAATCGCCAAGCGCCGCCATGAAGTGGAATGCAGCGCCCGAACAGTCCGTGCCGATGGGCATGCGGCCGCGGCTCAAGACGAGCCAGGCCGAGCTCGACGAGATGGTGCGCCTGCATCACATGTACCAGACCGCGCGCCCCGGCGGGCAGCGCGCCCTGCTCTCCTACCGCGATCTCTCCGGCCTCAATCTCGCCGGCAAGAACCTCTCCGACGCCGATTTCAGCGGCGCCTTCCTGGTCGGCACCAATATGGAGGGCGCCAACCTCCAGCACTCGAATTTCTTCGGCTGCAACATGTCCAAGGCCAATCTGCGCAAGGCGACCCTCATCCGCGCCGATCTGCGCGGCGCCTGCCTGCGCGGCTGCGACCTGACCGGCGCCAACCTGTTCGACTGCGACCTGCGCGACGGCCGGATCGCGGTGCGCGATCGCAAGGGCGGCCTCTCGGACCTGCCAAGCGACGTCGGCACGTCGGAGCTTAATGGCGCCATCTTGGTCAACGCGAACCTCTCGCAGGCGAAGCTGACCGGCACGCACGCGCTTCACACCGACTTCACCGACGCGGTGATGCGCGGCACCAAGCTGGTGCGCGCCGACATGCGCCACGCAACACTCGATGGCGCCAATCTCGAGGGCGCGGATCTCAGCGGCGCCGACCTGCGCAACGCCTCGCTGCGCGGCGCCAACCTGACCGACGTGGTGACGGCGCTAACGGAGCTCGGGGGCGCCGATCTCACCGGCGCGCTGACAAACGGCGTATGCGGCAAGAAGGTGGAAGACCTGCCGGACTCGCTGCCGAAGCTGATCAAGGACCATCAGCGCTTTGTCGAATCGAATGGCGCTGAGGGCAAGCCGATGCTTGATCTCAGCGGCTACGATCTGCGGCGCGCGCCGTCGCTGGCTGGCGCCTATCTCACCGGCATGAAGGCGACCGGTGCCGTGCTCTACGGGCTCAACCTCGAAGGCGCCTGGCTGCAGGGCGCGCAACTCGAGGGCGCCGACCTGCGCAACTGCAAGCTCGCCGGCGCCGATCTGCGCGGCGCCAATCTCAGCAGCGCGCGGCTCAACCACTCCGAATTGCGCGATGCCAATCTGGGACCGCTGACGATCGGCGACGGTCGCCACATGAGCTGCCGCCTCGATGGCGCTTCGCTCCGCTACGTCGACCTGCGTCGCGCCAATCTCAAGAACGCCAACGCCAAGAAGGTCGACCTGACCCATGCAAACCTGACCGGCGCGCTGACGGTCGGCACTGATCTCGCCGACGCCATTCTCGATGGTGTCGAAGGTTTCGACCGCGCGCCGCAATAGGCACGCTCATACGCGCCGTGCAGGCGGCGCATTCGTCCCTCCCCTGCTCCCGTGCTACGGTCCGCCGAGCGTCATAACGGAAGTCGAGCCATGGCCATCGCCGCGACAGCGGAGCTCCGCCGGGACACTTGGGTCATCGGGCTGATCAGCACCGCGCACGGCTTCAGCCATTTCTTCCAGCTCGTCCTGCCGCCGCTCTTCCCGCTCCTGAAGGATGTGCTCGGCGTCAGCTACCAGGCGCTTGGCCTGCTGACGATGGTATTCTACGCCACGTCCTGCATCGCGCAGCCGGCGGCCGGATTCCTCGTAGACCGATTCGGCGCGCGCTACGTGCTGCTCGCCGGGCTCGCGCTCTTCGCCGGCGCGACCGCGCTGATGGGCGTCGTCCCGTCCTTCGCGTTGCTGTTCCCGCTGGCGGCGCTGGCCGGGCTCGGCAACAGCGTCTTCCACCCGGCCGATTTCGCGATCCTCAATGCGCAGATTGGCGACAAGCGGCTCGGCCGCGCCTACAGCTTCCACGCCATCGCCGGCAATATCGGCTGGGCGCTGGCACCGGTAGCCAGCGTCGGTCTCGCCGCGGCGCTCGGCTGGCGCACGGCCCTGATCACGATGGGTGCTGTCGGCCTCGCGCTGACGGCTTTTCTCGCCATGCGCGAGGAGCTGCACGAGCAGGAGCACGCCGCACGGGCGCGCGAGGCGCAGCGCGGCCTCGGCTTCGCCGCCAACGTGCGGACGCTGCTCGCCCTGGCGATCCTAACGTGCTTCGCGTACTTCG
>DATAAP010000469.1:0-4657 GCA_036260035.1 Alphaproteobacteria bacterium
GCCAGCGGCAGGCTGTCGTTCGGGCGCTGCTCGATCCACGCCCAAGCAGCCAGGTTCAAGGCGGTTTTTTCTGCGGCACCGGCATTCCGGGCGCGTTCGAACCGGTTCAGAGCCGCGCGTTCGGCAGGGTTCAATTCGCTCATAGGACGTACCTCGACAATTGCAAGCGGAGCGGGCAGCACCGCGGCCTGGATCATTAACGCTGCACCCGCGGAATGGTTCTGTTTCAAACAGCGCAGGTTCGCTCATTGCACCCTGGGTACTGGCGTCCATATAGTGCCGCCGGGCGCGATCCTAGCCGCCCGGGGGAGGCCATGAATCCACGCGAGGTAAAGTCGGCCGAGGACGCACGCCAGATCGTGCGCGAGCGCGGCCTCAGCCACGTCAAGGTCGGGGTGCACGGCGTTGACGGCATCCTGAGGGGCAAATATCTGCACGTCGACAAGTTCTTTTCAGCACTCGACGGCGGATTCGGCTTCTGCGACGTGGTCCTCGGCTGGGACTCGAATGACCAGCTCTATGACAATGTCACCTATACGGGCTGGCACACAGCTTATCCGGATGCGCCGGTTCGCATCATTCCGGAATCGTGCCGCGATCTTCCGACCGAGCCCGGCGGCCTCTTTTTCCTCTGCGAGTTCGCCGACAAGGCCGAGGCGATCTGCCCGCGCGGCGTGCTGCGGCGCGTGCTACAGCGGGCCGAGCGCATGGGCTTCAGCGTGCGCTGCGGCTTCGAATACGAGTTCTTCGTCTTCGACGAGACGCCGCGATCCGTGCGCGAAAAGGGGTTCAAGAACCTGACGCCGATCTCGCCCGGCTATTTCGGCTACTCGGTCATCCGCAACTCTGTCTACGCGGAGTGGTATCGCGAGCTGCTCGCGTTCTGCGACGCGATGGATTTCGGGCTCGAAGGCCTGCATACCGAGACGGGCGCCGGAGTCCTAGAGGCGGCATTGCGGGTTTCGTCGGGGATCGAGAGCGCCGACAAGGCGGCGCTGTTCAAGACATTTGTGAAGGTGCTGGCGCAGCGGCGCAACTGGATGGCCACCTTCATGGCGAAGTGGTCGAAGGACTGGCCGGGCTGCGGCGGGCACATCCACATGTCGCTCTGGCGCGACGGCAGGAAGCCGCGATCGGTGTTCCACGAATCGAAGGCGCCGCACCAGATGAGCGACACGATGCGATCCTTCGTTGCGGGCCAGCAGGCGCTGATGCCGGAAGTGCTGGCGATGGTGGCGCCGACCGTGAACTCGTTCCGCCGCCTCATCCCGGGATTCTGGGCGCCGACCTCCGCGACCTGGGGCGTCGAGAACCGCACGACCGCCTTGCGCGTGATCCCCGGATCGGAGAAGTCAACGCGTGTCGAGTTCCGCGTCGCGGCGGCGGACGGCAATCCCTATCTGGCGCTCGCGGCGGCCGTCGGCGCCGGCCTATGGGGCATCGAAAACAAGCTGAAACTCGGTGAGCCGGTCCACGGCAATGCATATGACAGGCAACATCCCGCCAAGCTCGACCTGCCGCGCACGCTGATGGAGGCGGCGGGACGATTGAGGGCCTCCAAGCCGGCACGGGAGTTGTTCGGCGACGCCTTTGTCGAGCACTATGCTGCGACCCGCGAATGGGAGGAGCGGGAGTTCCGCAAGGCCATCACCGAGTGGGAGCTCGAGCGCTACTTCGAGATCATCTGATGAACACGATCAAGGTTGTTTCGCCCGTCGATGGGCGGATCTACGTCGAGCGCTCGCTTGCTGGCGGCGACGAGATCGCCGCGGCGCTCGCCAAGGCGCGGCATGCGCTCAAGGCCTGGCGGGCGACACCGCTGAAAGAGCGCATCGCCGCCTGCAGCCGTTTTGTCGACGCGATGCTCGAGCGCAAAGCCGCCCTGGGCGAGGAGCTCACCTGGCAGATGGGGCGCCCTCTCCGCTACACGCCGGGCGAGATCGAGCGGCTGGCAGAGCGTGCGCGCATGATGATCTCGCTGGCACCCGACGCGCTCGCCGACATTCCGACCGAGTCGCGCGCCGGCTTCACCCGGTTCATCCGCCACGATCCGCTCGGAGTCGTGTTCGTTGTGGCGCCGTGGAACTACCCATATCTGACGGCAGTCAATGCGATCGTTCCTGCGATCCTCGCCGGCAACGTCGTCATCCTGAAGCACTCGGCGCAGACGCCGCTCGTCGCCGAACGCTTCGCCGATGGCTTCAAAGCGGCCGGCCTGCCCAGCGGCGTTTTCCAGGTGCTGCATCTTTCGCACAGCGACACCGAGAGGCTGATCGGCGCGCCGGAGATCGACTTCGTGGCCTTCACCGGCTCGGTCGAGGGCGGGCACGCAGTGCAGCGTGCCGCAGCGAGCCGCTTTATCGGCACCGGGCTCGAACTCGGCGGCAAGGACCCCGCCTATGTGCGCGCGGACGCAAACCTGCCGCATGCGATCGAGAACCTCGTCGACGGCAGCTTCTTCAATTCCGGGCAGAGCTGCTGCGCCATCGAGCGCATTTATGTGCATGAGTCGGTCTATGACCCGTTCCTGGCCGGCTTTATCGATCTGACGAACCAATACAAGCTCGGAAATCCGCTCGCGGCCGACACCACGCTCGGTCCAATGGTGCGCGCCAGCGCCGCCGATCTGGTGCGAGGCCAGATCGCCGAGGCCGTGAGCAAGGGCGCCAGGATGCATATCGATCCGAAGCATTTTCCGGCGGACAAGCCCGGAACGCCCTATATAGCGCCGCAGGTCCTATCCGAGGTCGATCACAGCATGCAGGTGATGACGGAGGAGAGCTTCGGGCCGGTGATCGGCATCATGAAGGTGCGTTCGGACGACGAGGCGGTCCGGCTGATGAACGACAGCCGCTACGGGCTGACGGCCGCGATATGGACGCAGGACGAGGCCGCTGCGATCGCAATCGGCGACCGCGTCGAGACGGGCACCTGGTTCATGAACCGCTGCGACTATCTCGACCCGGAACTTGCTTGGACTGGCGTCAAGGACTCGGGACGCGGCTGCACGTTGTCGAAACTTGGCTTCACCTATCTCACCCGTCCGAAATCATTCCATATGCGAACGGCGGTCTGAAAGCCATGGCCAACGAGATCCCGCTCAAGGGCAACTGGAACTACCCGACCTCGATCCGCTTCGGCGCAGGCCGCATTGGCGAGCTGCCGAAAGCCTGCCAGCAAGCGGGCATCCAGCGGCCCTTGCTCGTCACGGATCCGGGCCTCGCGAAGCTGCCGATGGTCGCCGCCGCGGTGAAGAGCTGCGCCGGCGCTGGGCTCAAGATAGCGGTGTTCTCGGACATGAAGGGCAATCCGGTCTCGAAGAACGTGACCGACGGCCTCAAGATGCTGCGCGACGGCAGGCATGACGGCGTGATCGCTTTCGGCGGCGGCAGTGCGCTCGATACTGGCAAGGCGATCGCCTTCATGGCCGGCCAGACGCGGCCGATGTGGGACTTTGAGGATATCGGCGACTGGTGGACCCGTGCCGATCCGAACGGGATTCTGCCGGTCATTGCAGTGCCGACCACAGCCGGGACGGGTTCAGAGACCGGCCGCGCCTCCGTGATCACCGACGAGACCACCGAGACCAAGAAGATCATCTTCCATCCGAAGATGATGCCGGTGACCGTCATCGCTGATCCGGAGCTGACGATCGGCCTGCCCCCGCATGTGACGGCGGCAACCGGTATGGACGCGTTCGCCCACTGCCTCGAGGCCTACTGCGCGCCGTTCTACCACCCGTACGCGGACGGCATCGCTGTCGAAGGCATCCGGCTGATCAAGGAATACCTGCCGCGCGCGGTCGCGAACGGCAGGGACATCGAAGCGCGCAGCCACATGCTCGCGGCCTCGCAGATGGGCTCGACGGCGTTCCAGAAAGGCCTCGGCGCGATCCATGCACTGTCCCATCCGGTGGGCTCGGTCCTGGACTCGCACCACGGCCTGACCAACGCGGTGGTGATGCCCTATGTGCTCGCCTTCAACCGGCCGGCAATCGATGACAAGCTGACTCGGCTGGCGCGTTGGCTCGGGCTGCCGAAGGCCTCGTTCGAGGGCTTTCAGGGGTGGGTGCTGCAGCTGCGTAAGGAGATCGGGATCCCGCACCGGCTGAGCGATCTTCAGGTCACACCGGGTCATCTGGACCGGTTCTCGGAAATGGCCGCGGTCGATCCGTGTGCGGGCGGCAACCCGGTGAAAGCCGGGGCGGCGGAGATGCGGCGGATGTACGAGGCCGCGCTGGCGGGGACGCTCTAGGCGGTCTGGGCGGCCACCTGTCGACCGCGGGCGAGCTCTGCGGCAATGTCCAGGAACGCCCTGACTAGGGCCAGCCGACGCCGCTCCTGCAGGCAGATGGCGTATTCAGCCACCGCAAGGTCGGCATCGGACACCTCGATGGGGTGGAAGCGCTCGTCCGAGCCGAACTCGCTCTCGAACACTACGCCAACTCCGAAGCCAGCCGCGACAGCCTCGCGGACGCCTTCGCGGGTCTGGACCTCGACCAAGGCGCCGGGGCGCACGCCGGCCTCGGCCAGCGTGGCCTCGAAGACCTCGCGGGTAATCGAGCCGCGCTCGCGCAGCACCAGCGACTGCCCGCCGAGGGCCGACAGCGGCGCGCGGCCGCGTCTGGCGAGCGGATGGCGCGCCGGCACGAACAGCA